>CAIMXN010000273.1 GCA_903845455.1 uncultured beta proteobacterium
GGCCGTTCGTGCCCGTGGCGGAGTAGATTTAGGTGTAATGCCTCTTGATGCCTTCGTTGCCCGACTCCAGCAGGATATATCCCAGAAGGTCGGACCCGAGCAAAGCTAGGGGTAGGATGGCTTTTATTGTTAATTTATAAGGAATTAGAAGATCGCTACTGATAAATCGCAGCGCATTAACCGGGAAATTACTGCTCCTGAAGTGCGTCTGATTGGAATTGATGGTGAACCCATCGGCGTAGTTAAGTTGAGTGAAGCCCTGGCCTTGGCAGAAGAGAAAGAGACCGATTTGGTTGAAATTGCTCCGACGGCTGAACCACCTGTAGTCCGGATCATGGACTTTGGCAAATTCAAGTACCAAGAAGCCAAACGGATGCATGAAGCTAAGCTGAAGCAAAAAGTGATACAGGTGAAGGAAGTGAAATTCCGTCCCGGCACAGACGATGGTGACTATGGTGTAAAGCTACGGAATTTAATCCGCTTTTTGGAAGATGGCGATAAGACAAAGATTACGCTACGGTTTCGGGGTCGTGAAATGGCCCACCAAGAAATCGGAGTCAGAATGTTGGAACGTTTGAAGTTGGACTTGCAAGAGCACGGCCAAGTTGAACAGTTTCCAAAAATGGAAGGCCGCCAGATGGTGATGGTATTGGCCCCCATTCGTAAGGCTAAGTAACAAGACAATTCTTCGGATTTAGCTTGTTATTTATGTAGGGAGGAGTCCTTAGTGCATAGCTAAAGACTCTGGTAGTTAGAAGTGCTATTAGGTACAGGAAGAGTGACCGTCGGTTGCCACCTATGTTGCACAAGTAGATGAAGGGGTGCTTTATGCCCAAGATGAAGAGCAAGAGTAGCGCTAAAAAGCGCTTCACGGTTCGCGCAGGCGGAACGATTAAACGAGGTCAGGCTTTTAAACGCCATATCCTCACCAAGAAGACCACCAAGAATAAGCGTCATTTGCGTGGTACTACCGAAGTTGCGAAAGCTGACGTTAAGTCAATTCGCTCCATGCTTCCTTACGCTTAACCTCAGACTAAATTAGGAGAATTCAATGCCAAGAGTCAAACGTGGGGTTACAGCAAGAGCCCGTCATAAAAAAATCACCGATGCCGCAACAGGTTACCGCGGTCGTCGTAAGAACGTATTCCGGATTGCTAAGCAAGCAGTTATGCGTGCTGGTCAATATGCCTATCGTGACCGTCGTAATAAGAAACGGGTATTCCGCGCTTTGTGGATTGCTCGTATCAATGCGGCAGTTCGTCAGCATGACATGACCTATAGCGTATTCATGAATGGTATGAAGAAGGCCTCAATCGATCTCGATCGTAAAGTGCTTTCTGATATGGCCATTGCTGACAAGCCGGCTTTTGCCGCTTTGGTTACTCGGATTAAATCCGTAGTAAGCGCTGCAGCTTAATTCTTAGCTACTAAGAACTAAGCTGCGATGGTTTCTCTCGACCACATTGTCGAGGATGCTAAACGTGATTTCCTCGGGGCTGCCGATGCGGCAGCTCTAGAGGACGCGAAAGCCAAGTATCTCGGTAAATCAGGTATTCTCACTGAGCGCCTAAAAGCGCTTGGTGGAATGTCGCCTGATGAACGTAAGAGTGCTGGCGCACAAATAAATCAAGTCAAAACTGCAGTAGAAGCGGCACTTCAGGAACGTCGCCAAGCTTTGGCTGATACCGTATTGCTGCAACGTCTCGCCGCTGAATCGATTGATGTCTCCCTGCCTGGGCGCGGTCAAGCCGTAGGTAGCTTGCATCCAGTGATGCGCACCTGGGAACGGGTTGAAGAGATCTTTCGCTCCATTGGATTTGATGTTGCTGATGGTCCTGAAATTGAAACCGATTGGTTTAATTTCACTGCCTTAAACAGTCCAGAAAATCATCCTGCCCGTTCGATGCAGGATACTTTTTATATTGATGGCAAAGATTCTCAAGAGAAGCCTTTGTTATTGCGCACCCATACGAGCCCGATTCAGGTCCGTTATGCCAGCGAACACGTTAAGAAATATGCCAATGCCGCAGTGATGCCGCCAATCAAAGTGATTGCACCTGGCAGAACTTATCGTGTTGACAGCGATGCAACACATTCACCGATGTTTCATCAAGTTGAAGGCTTGTGGATTGCCGAGAGTGTTTCCTTTGCTGACCTAAAGGGTGTTTACACTGACTTCTTAAGAACTTTTTTTGAAACAAACGAATTACAAGTGCGTTTCCGTCCATCGTATTTCCCATTCACAGAACCTTCTGCTGAAATTGATATGGCCTTTGCTGGTGGTAAGTTAGCCGGTCGCTGGTTAGAGATTTCAGGAGCAGGGCAGGTGCACCCAAATGTATTACGCAATATGGGCATTGATCCAGAACGCTATACCGGATTTGCTTTTGGCTCTGGCTTAGAGCGCTTAACGATGCTGCGCTATGGTATCGATGACTTGCGCCTCTTCTTTGAAAATGATTTGCGTTTCTTAGCGCAATTCCCAGCATAAGCAGAACGGTAAAGATAAGGCTATGCAATTTTCAGAATCTTGGCTCCGTCAGTATGTAAACCCAGCGCTTGATAGCGGTGCATTAGGTCATGCCATGACCATGGCGGGTCTTGAAGTAGAAGAGCAGCATTCAGTTGCACCTGCGTTTACAAAAATTGTGATTGCACAGATTCTGTCTGCAGAACAGCACCCAGATGCTGATCGTCTACGTGTTTGTAAAGTAGATGCTGGCACTGGTCAAGAGTTGCAAATTGTTTGTGGTGCACCTAATGCACGTGCTGGGATCAAAATTCCTTGTGCATTAGTGGGTGCGCAATTGCCACCAGCAGAAGCAGGTACGAATTCAGAAAATAAGCCATTCATCATTAAAGTAGGCAAGCTACGCGGTGTTGAAAGTCAGGGCATGTTGTGCTCAGGTCGGGAGCTTGGCCTAGGTGATGACCACGAAGGTATTTTAGAGTTGCCAGCCGATGCGCCAGTCGGTGAAGATATCCGCAAATACCTTGATTTAGATGATCAAATTTTTGTGATTAAGTTAACGCCTAATAAGGCCGATTGCCTTTCATTAATGGGTATGGCTCGTGAGGTATCGGCAATCACTGGCGCTGTTTTGTCTGCTCCCAAGTGGAATGCTCCTACAGTAGCCATTCAAGACAAAGTAAAGGTGACTGTTGAGAATAAAGACTTGTGCGGTCGCTTTGCTGGGCGTGTGATTCGTGGGGTTAACCCAAAGGCAAAAACACCAAGCCACATCGTGCAGCGTTTAGCACGTGCCGGACAGAGAAGTATTTCTGCTCTAGTGGATTTATCCAATTACGTGATGTTAGAGATGGGTCAACCTACCCATGTTTTTGATATTGATAAGCTATCTGGCGACATCACAGTGCGTTGGGCCAAGGCTGGTGAAACCCTCGCATTGCTTAACGGCCAAACCGTCACCCTGGTTGGCCCTGATTCTTCAGGTAAGGCACAGGATGCAGGCGTCGTTGCCGACCAAACTGGTCCAGTCGCATTGGCTGGGATCATGGGTGGTAATCACTGCGCCGTAACTGATGACACCCAAAATATTTATGTGGAGGCTGCTTATTGGCTGCCATCTGCCATTCAGGGTCGTGCACGTCGCTTAAATTTCAGCACCGATGCAGCGCATCGTTTTGAGCGTGGCGTAGACCCTCAAGCTACTGTCACTTGCTTAGAGTATTTAAGTTCACTGATTGTTGAGGTTTGCGGTGGCCAAGTAGGGCCCGTAGATGATCAAATCCTCAATGTGCCAGAGCGTAAGCCGGTGCGCCTGCGCCTAGCTCGTGCTATCAAAGTCATTGGTATTCCTGTGACGAAAGAGCTTGTTTCTGATGTATTTAAGCGCCTTGGTTTTGATTTCAAGCTAGAGGCAGGCGATGTCTTTGTCGTAACGCCACCAAGCTATCGTTTCGATATCGAAATCGAAGAGGATTTGATTGAAGAAGTCGCACGCATGTATGGCTTCGAAAATATTCCAGATCAACCCCCTGTCGCCTCATTAAAAATGAGCGCCAAAGCTGAAGCAAAGCGGGGCGTTCATTTATTACGTCAACGTTTAGCCTTGCAAGGTTATCAAGAAGCTATTAATTTCGGCTTTATCGACCAAGAGAGCGAACAGCGCCTTGCTGGTGCCCAAGAAAAAGATCTGATCAAGGTCTTGAACCCGATTGCCAGTCAGTATGGTGTGATGCGGAGCAATCTTTGGGGTGGCTTATTGGGTAATCTCAAGGCGAATCTCAATAGAGGCGCTAGTCGTGTACGTCTATTTGAAACTGGCCGCGTATTTAAGCGAGATCAAAACATCTCCGAAGAGCCAGGCATGGTGGCAGGTTTTCAGCAAGCTCAACGCATCGGTGGCCTAGCTTATGGCGCATTTGTACCAGAGCAATGGGCTAGTGCAAACCGGATGGTTGATTTCTTTGATGTCAAAGGTGATTTAGAACGGGTCTTGGATCCACTCCCTTTTGTCACTCAGGCTGCCGTTCATCCAGCATTACATCCTGGACGTTCAGCCAGCGTTCTCCTCAAGATGCCAAAGGGTTTATTGAATGTTGGCTGGATTGGTGAGTTACACCCAGGATTACAGCAGGCTTATGAGTTAGCTCAAGCCCCCGTTCTTTTTGAGTTAGATTTAGAGCTTATTCGTGAATTGGGTTTACCTCAACCAGAAGAGTTAAGTAAGTTTCCTGCGGTGCAGCGTGACTTAGCAGTAGTGGTCAAACAGCATGTTTCTGCGCAGTCTTTATTGGATGCTATGGCCACCAGCAAACAGAATTTCGTCCGGGCTATTGAGCTTTTTGATGAATTTAAGCCTAAGGCTGGTTCTAGCAGCATGACTACAGACGAAAAGAGTTTGGCATTCCGCATTACCTTGCTCAATCCCCAAGAAACTTTACAGGATGCGCAAATGGATGCAGTAATGAGTGCTTTGTTGGCGGTACTTGAAAAAAAATGCGCAGCCCGTCTGCGCTAGGTTTAGTATTAGTTAAATATCAAATAAATAGTTACAAAAGAGACTGGCAATGAGCGAAATAATGATCAACGACACCGTTACAAAGAATGAACTATCAGAGGCGCTCTTTGACCAAGTTGGTCTGAACAAGCGTGAAGCAAAAGATATGATTGACGCTTTTTTTGACCGCATAGGCGCATCTTTAGAAGCTGGCGTTGAAGTCAAAATTTCAGGCTTTGGTAATTTTCAATTGCGCAATAAATCAGCTCGTCCAGGCCGCAATCCAAAAACAGGTCAAATGATTCCGATTGCAGCCCGTCGCGTGGTAACTTTTCATGCCAGTCAAAAGCTTAAGGATGTAGTTGAGTCTCATGCTCGAGAAAACAGCAATTGATTCTGGCTCAGCACTGCATAGTTCGCAGTTGCCGCCAATACCACCCAAGCGCTACTTCACTATTGGTGAGGTAGCTGATTTATGCGCTGTGCGCTCACATGTTTTGCGTTATTGGGAGCAGGAGTTTACCCAGTTAAGCCCCCAAAAAAGGCGTGGTAACCGTCGTTACTATCAACACCACGAAGTTGTTTTGATTCGCAAGATTCGATCTCTTCTGTATGAAGAAGGTTTCACGATTAGCGGTGCCAGAAACCGTCTAGATGAAGCTCGTGGTGAGCTACGCTTGCGAGATGAGTTGCAAGCAGTACTGCACATCCTCACAAAATAGTTACTGATACAATTTTCTTTTCCGTCGGGGCGTAGCGCAGCCTGGTAGCGTACATGCATGGGGTGCATGTGGTCGGAGGTTCAAATCCTCTCGCCCCGACCATATTTTATAAAGCTAATCTGAAATCCACGTAATGTGGATTATTCCCACTTGGCGGCACGACTGGTGATATTGCTGCATAAAACGATAAGATCGGCTCTAGTCAAGAAATTAACTATTTATTTGCCCTTATCTTTGAGTAGCTAAAAACCAAACTCAAGTTCAAAGCTGCTGATTGCCAAGTCCCCATACTAAATTGTATAAAAATGATTTAGCACCTCTATGCTGAGATAGGGGTAAATAGAGATCATGGAGTACATAGCTTGACTAGGGTAAGAAAATATTGATGGAATCTTAGGTCATCAGTCAGTTCGGGGTGAAAGGTGGTTACAAGTATTTTCCCTTGCTGTGCAGCAATGATTGTTCCGTTAGAAAGGGTAGCAAGTGGTTTTACATCTCCCTCGATCACCCTAATCATCGGCGAGCGAATGAAGATTGCTTGGAATGGAACCGTCACATGACTTTTATCCACCATTGATGAAATATCAATCATTTCTTGAAATGAATTTATTTGCCGTCCAAATGCATTCCGTTCGATTCTAAGATCCATTAAGGAAAGCAAAGGTTGCGGTTCGTTAGAATATTTCGCCAGAAATATGGCGCCAGCACAGGTTCCCCAAATTGCGTGCTCTTTTCCAAACTCCTGAAGCGGGGCAATCAATCCCGCTTCTGTCGCTAACTTGCCAATGACTGTTGATTCACCACCGGGGATGATGAGGCCATCTAAGTTTTTAAGATCCGATGGGAGCCTGACTTCAAATACATCTACAGACAATTTTCTAAGGGCAGTAATATGCTCAGAAAAATCACCCTGCAGAGCTAATACACCGATCTTCATGTTAGTTGCGATTTAGTTTACCAGCCACGCCCAGAGATTTTATTGGGTTCTGGAATTTGAGAAATATTGATGCCGACCATAGGTTCACCCAAATTCATGCTGATATTGGCAAGTATTTTTGGGTCTTGATAGTATGTGACGGCTTTAACAATGGCTGCGGCTCGTTTTGCAGGGTCACCACTTTTAAAGATTCCTGACCCAACAAATACGCCATCCATGCCCATCTGCATCATTAATGCTGCATCTGCGGGCGTTGCAATGCCACCAGCTGCAAAGTTCACAACAGGTAGCCTTCCCAGTTTTTGGGTTTTAAGTAGTAACTCATAAGGAGCCCCCAGCTCTTTGGCGAAGCTCATGAGCTCTTCGGGGGGCATGTTCGTAAGTTTGCGGATGGCTCCAAGAAGAGTGCGGGCATGGCGAACAGCTTCAGAGATGTCACCTGTACCTGCTTCACCTTTAGTACGAATCATCGATGCTCCTTCACCAATTCGTCTTAGTGCTTCACCAAGGTTACGGCAGCCACACACAAATGGAATCGTGAAAACTTCTTTATTAATGTGATGAGATTCGTCAGCGGGTGTTAGCACTTCTGATTCATCAATGTAATCAACACCAATCTCTTCTAGGATTTGCGCTTCGACAAAGTGACCAATTCTGCACTTTGCCATTACGGGAATGGAAACTGAATCCATAATTTTGAGAATAAGATCTGGATCAGACATACGCGCGACACCACCTTGTGCGCGAATATCTGCAGGAACTCGCTCTAGCGCCATGACAGCGCAAGCACCAGCCTCCTCGGCAATCTTGGCCTGCTCAGGAGAGACAACATCCATAATGACGCCACCTTTGAACATTGTGGCAAATCCCTGTTTTATTAAAGTCATTTCCTATTGAGAGCCCGTATGATTTGAATTATTTAATAGCAATATGAGTAAAGCAAGTGTCTTGATATCCCATCAGGTAATCATCGCTTGAAAATCCTGACTAAAAATGTTTTTCTACAAGACTGTAACGACAACGCACATGGGATCTGCCGCCCAAGGTTTTTGTGATTCAGGCATTAAATTTTATGAGAGTTGAGGAATGATCATATATCCCCAACTCGCTTTTGCGCGTCACCCAACTTTAATTAAGGGGGTAATTGTTGATTTAAAACAAATCAACTCCTACCGATTGATTCTGCATTACGCGGATTCATGCAAGCAATGCTGGAATATCCATTTGTACTTGTGATGATCACTTGCAGGCCAAGGGGTGCCCAAGTTAGTTCCTTGGGTTAAATGGCTCAAATCTGCCAATCAGCGATTCTCGCTAATATGTCAAATAAGCCTCAGATACAGTATGAGGGGATTAAGCTCGATTTTGATGGGATATCCAATACAGCATTTGACCTGGACCCCTTCCATTGCAGGCAGATTCAAGATATCTAATATTCATATGGACATTAAATCTAAAAATCATTTAAAGTATTTCTATGAAAGAGACTGTCCACTACACCCCCATTGATTTTTCTGATCGAGTTGCTCTATTTTTTACTAAAGGTATGCGCTTTTTTGCGGATATCTTTTTTAAGAAACGCTATGGACACCGAGCCGTTGTTTTGGAAACCGTTGCAGGGGTGCCAGGAATGGTTGCTGGAATGTGGACTCATTTGACAAGCCTACGCAATATGAAGGTTGGCTATGGACCAAAGATTCGTACACTTTTAGCGGAAGCTGAAAACGAAAGAATGCATCTGATGACTTTCATTGAGATTGCAAAGCCTAATATGTTTGAGCGCTACCTTGTCTTAATTGCACAGGCTATTTTCTGGAATTTCTTTTTTATTATTTATGTATTTTTTCCAAGAACAGCACATCGTATAGTTGGCTATTTTGAAGAAGAAGCAGTCTATTCCTACACTGAATATCTAAAAGAAATTGATGAGGGACGGATATCCAATGTGCCGGCTCCAAAGATTGCCATCGATTATTGGAAACTAGGATCCAGTGCAACCCTGCGAGATGTCGTGATTGCTGTTCGCAATGATGAAGCTCATCATCGGGATACAAACCATCAATTTGCTAGTGACTATGACAAATAGTCTAAAGATGAGGGCGCCAATGCCCGTCATCAATAGTTTAGAAAGCAGCAGAGTCTGAGATCCTGAGGCCGAGTCATTTCCGCTCTGGGCCACCAAGAATCCTTAAAGTACTACTTTTTCCAAACGCTTGCTAACCATGGCTGTTGTTCAAATGGCAGACCACTTGGCCTATAGTAGTATTCAACTTCAGTGAACTTTGCATTTGTCATAAAAGATCTCCAGCCTGCTAGATCGTGATACGAGCCAAATCGATCTCCATACCAACTTTCTACATTGTTACCACGAGGATTCGAGCTAAAAAGAATGCCATTCGGTTTTAAGCAAGTCCATAAATTATCTAGCACTTTTGGCAAAAGATTATTAGGGATGTGAAAAAGTGAAGCATTGGCAAAAATGCCATCAAAGGCGCTCTCTGGCAAATTTAAGTTAAAAAAATCTTGTACCAATACTTCGCAAGCGCTTTTCCTTCTGGCTATTTGAGCGGCTTGTTGGCTACCTTCAAGGCCCATAGCGACATGACCAAGCTTAGTCAAGGTTTGCAGGTCTCTTCCCGGGCCACATCCAAAATCAAGAATATGAAATGGCGGCTCAGTCTTGATGGCTCTTAATAGTGCATTGATATTTTGACTGACATCATGACTTTGAGTACCCTCGTCATAAGAAACAGCATTCTGGTCGTAATGGGTAATATTTCTTTGGGAAATCAGCCTAGATTCATCCAAGGGATTTTGTAGATTAGACATTATCAGTATTACCTAATTTTAGTGGAGGTTGTTCCTAATCAAACTTTAATGGAGAAATGAGTATCTGTCTTGAATAGGTCAAGTTGCGCCGCTGAGACTTGATTGGCGTGAAGACCACTTACGGCCTTAAAACAGACTTAGCCAAAAACTTCATTGAGTTGACCAAGTTCGGCTAACCATTGACAGTTAAAATATTAAAAGACTTGGTAATATTAATCAGGGTTATTCCTAATTATTTGGAATATCAATCTTATGAAAAATATATACAACTGCCCACGACTTACTTTTATCTAGTTTAGGTGTGCTGTATTTGATTTTTTTATTTTTTGTTAGATGATTTAATGAATTAAATAACATTGCTAGGATATGTATGGTGAATTTGAAGTCAAGTATTCTTAATCTAAATAATAGATTAGCTACAAAAATTACGATTGCATTTGGAACAATGTGGTGCCTCTACGTTTTTCTTGTCTTTTCACTTTTACCAATTTATGCGCCACACTGGGAGCATATTGCCCTATATATCAGTAACTGCATTCAGCTAGTTGCTCTTCCAGCTCTCATGGTTGGCAACTCATTTTTAGCAAGAGAGGCAGCAGAACAAGCCGAGCAGGATCACAATG
Organism: uncultured beta proteobacterium; assembly: GCA_903845455.1. GTDB lineage: Bacteria > Pseudomonadota > Gammaproteobacteria > Burkholderiales > Burkholderiaceae > Polynucleobacter. The sequence goes on from CAIMXN010000273.1 coordinate 10,076, forward strand.
CACTCAAAGAGTTATTGGCTGATATGCGAGAGGAGATGGCCTTATTAAAAAAATTGACAAAAACTGAAGAGTATTGAGTAGTCATTATTGAAAACTCTCAATACTTTGATAAAGAGGTTTTCTGTTCTTTGTGGTCATCTTCGCCTTTGGATCGAGAAGTGTCTAATGACCTACATTGCCCCAACTAGCTCAAATCAGCCACTAAGAGACATCTGCAATAGGTCATTTCAATCTATTGCCAATACTGAGAGCTATTGGGAGTAATCACTAGTAGATTGGATTAAATTGTTTTTTAACAAAACTCCTCCTTCAGCTTAAGAGTGATTAAGCGTCTTGCCCGAGATTACGAGCGCTAACAATATCGAGTATATTTTGGTGAGATGGAGAGCCCGTTCCTCAATCATGGAGATAAGATGAATATTCAATTAAGTGATGTAATTAATTTAATGCCTGAAGTTATTTTTTACAAAGATTTAAATGGCTTATATCAGGGCGGTAATTTAGCATGGGCAGAGTTGATAGGTAAATCAGTCAATCAAATGATTGGAAAATCAGATTTAGATATTTTCCCCAAAGAAAGTGCTCAGATTTACCATGACCATGATTTAAAAATGTTGGCATTGAAACAAGAAACGAGGAATGAGGAATGGATCCAATACCCCGATGGAAGACGTGTTTTTGTGGAGACCCAAAAAACACCAATCCGCAATAAAGATGGGGAAGTTATTGGCTTATTTGGTATATGCCGACCCATCACTAAGAATGGATAAATATTTTGTTAAATATAGCCAATCCCATCTACTGGTCTATATCGAATTTTATTAGAGTAATGTCAATAGAACTTTGAGCTGTCTTCATTTCTTGCTAAGACTATCGCCTTAGTTTTTTTATATAGGAGAACACAATGGTAGAAGTAGATATTAATTTAGAAGGTGAGAAGGTTTATCGCCAGTTTATTAGTGACATTGCTGGTAAGAATTGGTCGGCAGTTGAAGCCATGATTGCCCCTGGTTTTCAATCAGCCCACTCTGATGGAGCAAGAGATCGTAATGGTGAATTAGCTCTTATAAAAGGGATTAATCTAGGCACTTACACTTTGCATGACTTTAAAGTCACTAAAGCAAATAACCAGCTTATTATTACCAGCTGGATTTCAATTGAGGAGACTATTAATGGCGAGCGCCTTTCTACGAAATCTTCTCCACGTTTAAGTGTTTGGGATAAAACACCTAATGGTTGGCAGCTTATTGCGTTGGCAAATTTAAATCCTGTTTAAATCCCACTCTGTAAGAGAAGATTGTTGATTGCTATGCGTTCTCAATGAAAACGCATAGCACATCATGCTACTGCTGCGAGAGGGTCGTTTCGGTGATCAAGCTCTGCTTGCCCAACCATACCGAATTGCTTATCTCGGTCTGAGCTCACGATGGAAGTTGAGCTCACAGTTATAACGACCTTCAGGGTGATAGCTGACGGTGATTTCAAAAGCATTTTTTTGTGCATCAAAGTACCGCCTAATAATCCGAAGAGCAGGGGAGTTGGCCTCAACTTTTAAGGCCTTAGCCATACTCTTTTCTAATCTTGTAAGGGAAATGCTCACTGTGGCGCTATCCACGCGTTGCCCATAGCCAAGCTCGATTTGTTCATGGACTGGCGTATTGAAGTGTCCTTTGAGTTTTACTACTTCGGAGTAACGGGGTAATAGATAAAAATCTGTCCAGCATAAGGCTTGAGCATTGCCATCCAAGCGTCTGAGCGCACCAATACGAAACCAGGGTGTGCCAATTGGACAATCTAAAACTTCCGCTAGGGCGGCATTACAGGCAAGATGCTCCTCAATCACATTCTCCCGAATGGTATTTTGGGGGTAGCTAAATAAATGGCGCAGATCTCCAGCGACGTGAGCAAAGACAGTGGGTTCACTTGCGGCAATGACTTTGGTGCCGGCACCGGCACGCCTAGTGATTAAACCTTTTTCGACTAATAGCTTTAGCGCATCACGCACAGAATGGTGACTTGCTCCAAATTCTTTACATAAGACAGCTTCTGTTGGGAGATAAGCTCCCAGTGGATAAGCCCCACTAAAGATGCGCTCTGACAATGCTGCGCTAATTTTTTGATACAGCGTTTGCTTCAAAATAAATTATTCCAATTAGATATTGTTTTCTTTAATGACCTTTGCCCACTTAGCTGATAATGGGTCTATTGGGATAAGTATTTTGATCTTTGTTTTGAGCAATACTGAGCCCAATAGACTGACTCAAAATACAGGCCAGCAGCGTTACTTTATAGAGATTCGTTCGCATATTAGTCCGCCTTAATGTTGCCATCTTTAACAATCTTGCTTAAACGCTGCATTTCTTTCTGAAAATACACTTGGCTTTCTGCTGGAGTAGTGATGTTCATGACCTCGCCACCATCACTCGCCACTTTTTCCCTGAAGGCGCTTGAGGCAATTACTTGTTCAAGTGACTTGCTGATTTTGTTCAAAATAGGTCCCGGTACACCTGTTGGTGCCCACACTGCATAAACAATAGACATTTCATAACCCTTAAGACTTCCGGCCTCTTCAATCGTCGGAACATCTGGCAGCAACTTGGCTCGATTTGGGCCAGTAGTGCCTAGTGCAATAAGCTTGCCTGCGCGAACATGTTGTAGAGCGACACCAAAGGCAGAGAAGCTTAAGGGAACCTGCCCACTCATGGCGTCCGTAATTGCTGGTGCTCCACCTTTATAGGGAATATGCGTCATTTTGATGCCAGCTTGATTGGTAAAGAGCGCGCCTGCTAGATGACTAGCGCTACCGTTACCAAAGCTTGCATAGGCGATAGTGTCTGGCTCCTTTTTCGCTAAAGCAATCAATTCATTAATATTTTTTGGTGGAAAGCCGGGGTTTGCTACCAAGAGCATTGGGACGGAAGCAACTACAGCGAGCGGAATAATATCTTTTTCGGTTGAGTAGGGCGTCTTGCCATACATAGTGGGGTTGATTGCATGTGAGGTGACAGATTGGAACATGAGGGTGTAGCCATCTGGTGCAGCTTTAGCAACTGCATCTGCCCCAATCATCCCATTAGCACCACCACGATTCTCAACCACAACCTGTTGTCCTAAGCTCGCGGTTAATTGATTGGCAACGGTTCGGCCCAAGGTATCTGCAAAACCGCCTACGGGCCAAGTGATGATCAGTTTGATCGGTCTATTGGGATATACCTCAGTCTGCGCAAACCCAATCGAGCTAAAACAACTCAGTAAGGTAAAACCCATTGCAAGATTTCTAATGTTGATTGATACGGGGCGTTTCATTTTGTCTCCTCCGGTATTTTTAGCTAATTAAGCGACTATTTTTTTGTTTTTTAAATCATCTAAGTCGCCACTACTTAAGTCAAGATATTCATGCAATACCTGGTCTGTATGCTCACCAAGCAAGGGTGGAGCACGCCGAATTGAGCTGGGGGTACCGTGCATCTTCAGTGGTGTTCCTAGGGTTTTGAATTGCCCAATCTTTCCATGTGCAATATCGAGGACCATTTCTTTGGCTTTAGCTTGTTCAGAAGCAAGCGCCTGTTTCACCGTATTGACTTGTCCAATCGGGATGCCATGTTGCCTCAGCAGGGTAATGAGTTCATGACTTAAAAAAGACTTTAACTTAGCACCGACAAGTTCATCAATCAGTGCACGATGATTGATGCGAGCAGCATTTGTTTTAAATCTCTCATCGCTCGCCCATTCTGGATGCTTGAGAATTTCAGCAAGTTTTGTAAATTGACCATCGTTACCAACCGCCAACGCAATCATGCCATCAGAACATCGGTAGGTTGTATAGGGAACGATCGTGGGATGTCCATTGCCATAACGACCAGAATCTTGATTGGTAGCGAGGTGACTATTGCCGACATTAGCTAGCAGTGCAGTTGCCGTATCGAATAAAGAGACTTCTACAAACTGACCTTTGCCTGTGCGATAACGCGCCAAGAGCGCAGCTTGAATAGCGTTAGCAGCCATCATGCCGGTTGCGAGATCCACAATGGCTACGCCATATTTACTAGGGTCACCAGTGGTGGGGCCAGCAATACTCATCAGCCCAGATTCTGCTTGCAAAATAAAGTCGTAACCCGGTAATCCAGCTTGGGGGCCAGTACTGCCGTATCCAGTAATGGAGCAACGCACGACACTAGGGGCATGAGTTTCAAACCAAGCAGAATCAAATCCCCATTTTTCTAAAGTACCATTCTTGAAATTCTCGAGTAGTACATCAAACTTTGGGATGAGCTTTGCTAACAAAGCTTTACCTTCTGGTTTGGAAAAATCTATGGTGATACCGCGCTTATTACGGTTACAGCCTAAAAAATAAGCAGACTCACCGGCTAGAAAAGGTGGCCCCCAGCCACGGGTGTCGTCACCAGTTATCAGTGACTCTACCTTCACTACTTCTGCACCGAGATCGCCTAAAAGCTGACCGCACCAAGGGCCCGCCAATACACGACTTAAGTCCAATATCTTGAAGCCCGCCAAGGCGCCCTGGTTATTAGGCACATCGGCGGCTGGTTTAGCTTGTTCGCTCATGGAGACTGGCTTAATCCCGCATATCAGGTGGCGCGTTCAAATTCTTTCTAAAGCCATCCATGTAATCATCGAGAGCCGCTTTATTTTTCAAACGGAATTGTTGGAAGTCAGGCTTTCGTCCCTCTAAGAAGGCGTTCATTCCTTCGAGACTTTCTTCAGATCCCCAAACATAAGCAAGCAATTCCATGCCGTGCTGCCATGATGCATAGAGTTGATCAGATTCAAAGTTCAAACTCTTCTTCGTCATGCGAATCGTTTGTGAGCTGTTGTTCTTAATGGTTTCGCACCAAGCCAATGTCTCTGTGAGTAGATCTTCTTCTTTAACGCACTTGTTGATTAGTCCAATTCTTTCCGCTTCTTTTGCTTCAAAGCGTTTGGCCAAGAAAATCATCTCGCGTGCAATGCGTTCGCCAACAATGCGGGGAAGATATTGGGTGGCGCCAACGGTAGGACATGCACCTACTTTTGCACCCGTTTGTCCAAAAACAGATTTTTCTGAGCCGATCACCAGATCGCACCATAAAGCCAACTCATGCCCGCCACCAACACACCAACCATTCACCATGGCGATGACAGGAATAGGGATACCCCGAATTGCCATAGCCAAGCCAAGCATGCGGTCATTCCACATCGAGCCATTGGTAAAAGTTAGGCGCTTCATGGCATAGAAATCACCTCCAGCAGAGAAGGCTTTATCGCCAGAACCAGTAAATACAATACAAGCGATAGAAGGATCTTCACGTGTAAGCTTTACTGCATCAATCATTTCATCTAAAGTTTGCTCACGAAAGGCATTGAGTACTCGTGGACGATTGATTGTGATCCAGGCTACTTGATCTTTCACTTCAAAAAGTATGTCTTTATATGGCTTTTCTGGCTTAATGCTCATGATCTCTCCGTTAAGTTTATTATTCCGTTTATCCGAATAAAGTTTTTTAATCTTTGTTCATATGAGATATCATACACTTAGGATGTAGATTTTTCGCAATACCATTTTTTAAATATTCGGATAAATAGAAAGAATGCTAATGACATCCAATCAACTAGGGCGCACAAAACAAGAGCAAACCGATTACTTTGGGCTCAAGATCCCATTTTTGGATCATTTGGGTGTCGTACCTGAATTTGCTGAGGGCGGCAAGTCTCGCATTAGCGTCCATTTAAGGCCCGAGTACGAGAATAGTTTTCAGGTTGCGCATGGGGGTCTAATCATGACTTTGCTGGATTTTGCAATGGCAGCAGCAGCGCGCAGCAGCATGAATCACGCCTCTGGGGCGATCACTGTGGATATGACGATTAGCTTCCTGCGCCCAAGCGTTGGCAAGATTGTGGTTGAGGGCAGCACCCTGAAGGCTGGCAAGACTATTAATTATTGTGAGGCAGTGGTGTTAAATGAGGCGGGTGAGGTAACCGCTAAATCTAGTGGCACATTTATCCTAAGAAGATAATA
>CAIMXN010000274.1 GCA_903845455.1 uncultured beta proteobacterium
ACTATCCCTGCGCAGGTTCCTGCAGGCGACCCAGCTTGGGTTGCAATGGTGCAGCACTACTTTGCATCCGCCTGGATTCCGGGGGAGAAGTTTGCGAGAGACATTTATGCTGGCAGGGTTGATTTAAATCTTTATCGTGTTGGAATTCAAACACCACTGGGCGTGGTTGCACCTGGTAGCTCGGTTGTAGAGAAAACAAAATTATTTATTGGTCCGCAAGAAGAGCGCCTCTTGGAGGGTATTGCACCCGGCCTGGAGCTGTTGAAGGATTATGGATACCTCACGATCTTGGCAAAACCAATCTTTTGGCTGCTCGAGAAGATTCACTCTTATGTTAGTAACTGGGGTTGGGCAATCATTCTTCTGACGATCCTTATTAAACTCGTATTCTTCCCTCTTTCTGCCGCGAGCTATAAATCCATGGCAAGAATGAAGGAAGTCCAACCACGCTTGATGTTGATGAAAGAACAATTTAAGGGGGAGCCCCAAAAATTAAATCAAGCGATGATGGAGATGTATCGCAAAGAAAAAATTAATCCACTGGGCGGATGCTTGCCCGTGGTCATCCAAATTCCCGTGTTTATTTCTTTGTACTGGGTCTTACTGTCATCTGTTGAGATGCGTGGAGCCCCATGGGTATTGTGGATTCATGACTTATCCATTCCTGACCCGTACTACATTTTGCCAATCATTATGGCTATCTCGATGTTTGTACAAACCAAACTAAACCCAACCCCACCAGACCCAATTCAGGCAAAGGTGATGATGTACATGCCGATTGTTTTCTCAATCATGTTCTTCTTCTTCCCTGCTGGTTTGGTTCTGTATTGGGTAACAAACAATCTGCTATCCATAGCTCAGCAATGGCAAATTAATCAATTGTTTGGAAAAAAAGCCGCCTAATCGCTTAGGGGGTGCAATTTATTTTAGATAAAACATACAGCGATGATGACTAGAAAAGTACCTATCATCGCTGTAGCAACTGCTCCAGGTCGTGCTGGTGTTGGCGTCATCCGTATTAGTGGCGCCGACTTATCGCCAATTACTAAAGCCTTATTTCAAAAAGTATTAAGACCGCGTGAGGCTCATTTATTAATCCTGCGGGATGCTGATGACGCAGTCATAGATCAGCTTATTGCAATTCAATTTGTCGCCCCTGCATCCTTTACAGGTGAGGATGTATTGGAGCTACAGTGCCATGGGGGGCCCCAGCTTCTTGAGCTAGTCATGAAGCGATGTCTTGAGCTTGGCAAGGAGGATGGCTTAATTATTGCCGAGCCAGGAGAGTTCACCCTACGCGCTTATCTGAATGACAAAATTGATTTAGCCCAAGCGGAAGCTATCGCCGATTTAATTGATGCGCAAAGCGAAGCTGCGGTGCGCGGCGCCGCCAGATCATTGCAGGGCGTATTCTCAGACGACATTAATGAGTTGATTGAAGAGATTACTCAACTGAGAATATTGGTTGAGTCGACTTTAGACTTTCCAGAAGAAGAAATTGAGTTTTTGGAAAACGCACATGCGCGCGAACGCCTAAAAAAGGTAAGCGATAGATTACAAGCGCTGCGCGAGGGTGCTAAGCAAGGCAAAATTTTGCGTGACGGCATCCAGATTGTTTTAGCCGGCGCCCCTAATGTAGGGAAAAGCTCCTTATTGAATCGTTTGGCTGGCGAAGAGGTTGCCATTGTTACGCCAATCGCTGGGACGACGCGTGATCGAGTTAAAGAAAGCATCAGCCTTGATGGCGTGCCCATGCACATCATTGACACCGCAGGGCTTCGAGAGACCGATGACATGGTTGAGGCCAGGGGAATTGAGCGCACCTGGGATGCTATCCGATTAGCCGATTTGGTTATTTTTCTAAAAGACTTCAATTCCCAATCTTCCCCAGAAGCCGCTAGTGAAGAAGTTTTAAGAAAGGCAATCTTGCAGGCACTTCCACCCAAGTGTGAGGTGTTAGAAGTTCTTAATAAATCAGATTTGTTAGCGACGAGCGATAGCGCCATGCGCAGCGGTACTTTGTTGATTTCTGCCAAAACTGGCGATGGAATTGACGATTTAAAGAAAAAGATTTTGCAAATTGCTGGTTGGGGCGGCTCACAAGAGGGCGCCATTATTGCCCGGCGTAGGCACCTAGATTGCCTTGATCGAGCAGCAGAGCATATATATAAATCACAGCAATTCGCTGCAGATGGGAACATTTCCTTGGATTTGTTTGCAGAAGAGCTCCGTTTAGCGCAAGATCAGCTCGGACAGATTACTGGAAAGCTGTTGCCTGACGGCCTTTTGGGCAAGATATTTAGCCAGTTCTGCATTGGTAAGTAAAGTGTTTGCGCCCATGGGTGCAAACGTACAAATATGTCCGAAATGTTAAAATCATTGGATTAAAAATTAATTCATTCTAGGGGACCTTATGACCACAACCACTAATGGCCAGATCAATGTAAATGCGCCAGCATATGTTAAAAATAAACGTTTAATTGAATGGGTGGCAGAAGTCGCCGCACTTACAAAGCCCGATGCTATTCGTTGGTGTGACGGTTCCCAAGCGGAATACGATGCACTCTGCGAACTGTTGGTAAAGGCGGGGGTATTTAAACGCCTAAACCCAGCTAAGCGTAAAAATTCATTTTTAGCCCTTTCCGATCCAGATGACGTAGCGCGCGTAGAAGACCGCACGTATATTTGTTCAGCCAAGCAAGAAGACGCTGGCCCAACAAATAACTGGGTTGACCCAGCGGAAATGCGCACCACCCTTCAGCCTTTGTTTGATGGCTCTATGCGTGGCAGAACAATGTATGTAGTGCCGTTTTCGATGGGCCCTATCGGTTCACCAATTGCACATATAGGCGTTGAGCTTTCCGACAGCCCATATGTCGCCATCAATATGAAACTGATGACTCGCATGGGCAAAGCGGTGATTGATCAGTTGGGCGCCGACGGCGAATTTGTGCCCTGCATTCACACTGTAGGCAAGCCATTGAGCCCTGGTGAGAAGGACATGGCTTGGCCAAACAACAAAACGAAATACATTGTTCACTACCCAGAAACCCGTGAGATTTGGTCGTTTGGCTCTGGATACGGCGGCAATGCACTGTTGGGTAAAAAATGCTTTGCATTGCGCATTGCCTCCAATATGGGTCGTGAGCAAGGATGGCTTGCTGAGCATATGCTGATTTTGGGCGTAACATCCCCTCAAGGAAAAAAATATCACGTAGCGGCAGCATTCCCGTCAGCCTGCGGAAAAAC
>CAIMXN010000275.1 GCA_903845455.1 uncultured beta proteobacterium
CCCGTTACTAAGTGGCCAGCTTTAGCAAGCTCACGATGGCGGGCTACGAAGTCTGGTTGAGTAATGCAGTCACCATCTAAGAAGACTAAATAATCTCCCTGTGCAGCGGTAATCGCCTGATTAAGAATGCGGGTTTTCCGAAAGCCTTGGTCTTCTTGCCAGAGATGGGTGATTGCGACTGGGAAATTTGCTTTGATGCTGTCGATGAGGTGTTTGGTTTCTGCTGTGGAGCCATCATCAGCAATGATGATTTCAAAATCGAGATCAGTTTGTGTGCCAAGCGATTCTAAGCAGAGTTTTAGTGCTGGTGGCCAGTTATAAGTGGCCAGCAAAATCGAGATCATTTGCTAGCTTTCTGAATCAAGTCCCATAGCTTGATATAGCGATAGTAGGTGCCTTGAGCATTTGAGATGGCGAGAGTAAAACCCTGAGCACCATCCAAAAAGCCCACTTGAATGAAGTAGGTACGAAAGAAGGACCACGCACCATGCAGGACTGCTTTTAGGGGGCTGCTAGTTTTCCCATTGGCAAAAGCTTGTTCGGCAGATGCTGTGGAGTAGCGGTCGATTTTCTGAAGTACTTGAGCGTAGTTCATGAAACTGTAGTGCAACATAGGGTTCTCTAGTTTTGCGACTGCGCCAGTTGGAATGAGGCGCTCGTGGACCAAATCAGCGGAAAACCGGGCACTTCCTCGCTTAAAAAGTCGCTCAACATAGTCAGGGTTCCAACCAGAGTGGCGAATAAAGCGGCCACAATACCAAGATAGACGGGGAATCGCAAAACAGTCCACATGGGCTGAATGATGAAGCGCTGTGAGAATTTCTGATCTGAGGGCTGGTGTGAGTCTTTCATCAGCATCTAACGATAAAACCCATTCGCCTGTCGCCAGATCTAAAGCGCGGTTCTTTTGGGGGCCAAAACCAGGCCAATCTGCTGGCTGGGAAATGACGGCGCCATGGGCTCTGGCAATCTCCAGGGTGCCATCTGAGCTATTGGTATCAACCACCACAATTTGCTGAGCAATCCCCTCTAGGGAGGCTAAACAGTCGGCCAAATTGGCCTCTTCATTGCGGGTGATGAGTATGACTGATAAGGTGGGCATAATTCATTATATGAATGCTCAAGACCGTACCGCCCTAAACCGCTTAATTCAGTATCTCAAACCCCATAAGGGCTTAATTATTGGCTCTTTGTTAGCCATGGCCCTAGTTGCGGGTACCGAGACCTCGATCCCCGCTTTAATGAAACCTTTGCTGGATCGTGGTTTCACAGGGCAGCTCGATAGCAAGCTTTGGCAGGTGCCAGTTTTTCTAGTGGGTTTAGCTGTAGTTCGTAGCTTGGCACAATTTCTCTCTAATTATTTATTGACCCGCGTTATTAATACGGTACTCCTGAAACTGCGTGAGCAGATGTTTCAAACACTATTGCATGCCCGCACAGTCTTTTTTCAAAAGAATTCAGCCTCAATTTTAATTAACGCTGTCGTCTTTGAGGTCAACAACGTTCTCTCAATTATGGGTGGCATGTTAATTAGTTTAGTGCGTGACTCTCTCACTGTGGTTGGTTTGATGGGTTACCTCATTTATCTCAATTGGCGTTTAACACTAGTTATATTGGTTATTTTCCCAGTGATTGCATTCATCATGAGTAAGATCAATAAGCGCTTGAGATCGTTAAATCGTCAGCAGCAAGGATTAACTAGTGAGCTAGCATATATCGTTGAAGAGTCTGCCGCAGGCTACAAGATTGTTAAGGTACATGGTGCCGAGCAGTATGAGATGCGCCGTTTTATGGAGAAGGCAGAGCGCTTGCGCCAATTTGCATTGAAGTCCGCAGTGGTAGGAGGTTTAAATCAACCCATTACTCAATTGATCGCCTCGATGGCTTTATCGATTGTATTGGTGATTGCTTTAATGCAGTCAGCTACCCAAGGTACGACAGTTGGTGGGTTTGCTGCTTTTGTGACTGCTATGATGTTAATGATCTCACCCCTCAAGCATCTGGCTGATATTAATCAACCTCTGCAGCGTGGTTTAACTGCGGCAGAAATGATTTTCACCTTAATGGATGAGCCTTTTGAGGAAGATGAGTCTCGCAAGCCGAATATGAAGTCTTTGAATAAGGCTAAAGGGGGTATTCGTTTTGAGAAGGTTGATTTCTCTTACCAGCAAGAAGTCGGTCGTCAAGATGCCCTCACGGATATTAATTTATCGATTAGACCGGGTGAGATCGTTGCCTTTGTAGGACCATCTGGCGGCGGCAAGTCCACCCTAGTGAATCTCTTACCCCGTTTTTATAAACCAACCGCTGGCACAATTTTTTTAGATGACATACCGCTTGAAGAAGTGGTGTTGTCTGATGTGAGAAAGCAAATTGCCTTTGTCAGTCAGGATGTCATTTTATTTAATGACACGATTGCCGCTAACGTTGCTTACGGCGCCATTACCAAAGAGGGAGTTGATCGCGGTCGCGTGATTGAGGCTCTCGAGGCGGCAAACCTTAGTGCCATGGTGAAAGAATTGCCTGATGGGATAGATACCTTGGTGGGTGATAACGGTAATCGCTTGTCTGGTGGACAGCGTCAGCGTTTAGCAATTGCGCGAGCGATTTATAAGGATGCGCCTATTTTGATCTTGGATGAAGCTACTTCTGCGCTGGATTCTGAGTCGGAACGTCAGGTCCAAGATGCCTTAGAGAGATTGATGGCTGGTAGAACGACTTTGGTGATTGCGCACCGTTTATCAACGATTGAACATGCAGACCGTATAGTGGTTCTAGACCATGGCAAAGTGATCGAAAATGGCTCACACGAAGAGTTGATTAGGCAAGATGGTTTATATGCGAACTTACATCGTATCCAGTTCTCGAATGCTTAAAACCCAACTTACCTGAGCCTGCTAACTCAGAACAATGTCGTATTGCTCTTGGCGAAAGCTACCTTCAGCTTGGAGCTTAATTGGTTTATTAATGAAATCCCCAAGCTGTGCCAAGAATTGATTTTCCTCTTCAAGGAATAAATCTATCACATCAGGTGCAGCCACAATGCGAAATTCTTTTGGATTAAATTGGCGGTGCTCGCGCACGATTTCACGTAAGATCTCGTAGCAAATAGTTTGGGCAGTCTTTACTTCACCCTTGCCAAGGCACACGGAGCAGGGCTCACAAGTAATATGTGCCAGTGATTCACGTGTGCGCTTACGGGTCATCTCGACTAAACCTAAAGCAGAAAATTCACTCACAGAGGTGCGTGCATGGTCTCGTTCTAAGTTGCGTTTAAGCTCATATAAAACTGATTCCTGATGATCTTTGCTGAGCATATCAATGAAGTCGATGATGATGATGCCACCTAAATTACGAAGGCGTAATTGACGTGCGATGGATTGCGCAGCTTCCAGATTGGTTTTAAAAACTGTGTCATCTAAATTGCGGGCACCGACATAGCTACCCGTATTCACATCGATCGTTGTCATAGACTCGGTTTGATCGATCATTAGGTATCCGCCTGACTTTAGATCCACGCGACGTCCTAGGGCTTTAGTGATTTCTGCATCGACATCAAATAAATCAAAGAGGGCACGTTCACCGCGATGCAGTGTCAATTTACCTAGCAAGTTGGGCATGTACTGACTTGCAAAAGCATTGAGCTTCTCAAAATTTTCAGCAGAGTCGATCCGAATTTGACTAGTTTCTTCACCAGCAACATCGCGTAGTACACGTTCGGCTAGGCTGAGATCTTGATAAAGTAAAGATGGCGCAGCTTGATGGTTTACTAACTCCCGAATGTTTTCCCAGGTAGTGCGTAAGTAATGCATGTCATGCTGTAGCTCTGTATCCGAAGCATCTTGGGCGCTCGTGCGGACGATGATGCCGCCTTTTTCATCTTCTGGCATAAGCCCTGCAAGGCGTGTCTTGATTGCTTCACGTTCTTCAGGTTGATCAATGCGTTGAGATACGCCGATGTATTTTTCGTTGGTGATATCACTGCCAACTGGTGGCAAATACACCAGATTTCGTCCAGCAATACTCAATTGGGTTGTCAGGCGGGCGCCCTTGGTTCCAAGAGGGTCTTTAAGTACTTGAACTAATACAGATTGACCTTCAAATAACAGTTTTTCAATTTGGGCTTGTGGATTATTTTGGGTGATATCAGCTACGTGCATAAAGGCAGTGCGCTCAAGACCAATTTCAATAAAGGCCGATTGCATGCCGGGTAGAACTCGCACAACTTTTGCTAAATAAATATTCCCCACAATGCCACGTTGACGAGTGCGCTCAATCTGGAGCTCTTGAACAGCACCTTGTTGAATTAATGCTACCCGTGTTTCCTGGGGGGTGATATTGATGAGAATTTCTTCGTTCATAAATAACTTACTTGGGCGCGAGCTAGTAGTTGGGAAGTTTCGTAAATCGGCAGACCCATGATACCGCTATAGCTGCCTTTGATCGATGGAATGAGCATGCCACCAAGCCCCTGAATGCCATAGGCACCGGCCTTACCAAAGGGCTCCCCACTGGCAATATAGGCTGCAATTTGTTCCGTGGAGAGAGGGGCAAATTCCACCTCAGATACTTGAACTAGGCAAATCGGCTGACTTTCCGGGAATGGAGTGATGGCTACAGCTGTTAGGACTTCATGCGTTTTAGCACTGAGTAAACTCAGAATTTTTTTGGCATCTTCAGCATCACTAGGCTTGCCTAAAATTTCTCCAGCAGGATGGTTTGGGAGGCTCACCGTTGTATCGGCGCAGAGAATTGGTGCCCACGGACGATTACTTTTCTGCCAGCGCGCCAATGCTGCGGCACTTTTAGCTAAAGTAACTCTTTGAACATAAGCA
>CAIMXN010000276.1 GCA_903845455.1 uncultured beta proteobacterium
ATCTGGAGTCGTGAAGAGGATATGACGCACGACTTCTATCATCCAATCGCTATGGCTAAGATGACGGCTGGTTTAGATGCTGCTGGAAATTTGACTGGCATGCATATTAAGGTTGCTGGTCAGTCCATTAATGCCACGCTTGCACCAATGGCCATCAAGAATGGTAAGGATGAGCGTCAACTTCAAGGACTTTATGAGAAAGGTCCCGATGCTCAATTAGGTTATCAGTTCCCAACGCTATTGACCGAGTATGTGATGAAAAATTCGCATGTACCAGTAGGTCCATGGCGGGGGGTAAATACCAATCAAAACGGTATCTTTATGGAATGCTTTATGGATGAGTGCGCTAAGGCAGCCAAAAAGGATCCTTTGCAGTTCCGTCAAGTATTAATGCAAAACCACCCCAAGCATCTTGGAGTCTTAAATGCAGCGGCACAGAAGAGTAACTGGGGTAAACCTACAGCGCCAGGAGTACATCGTGGTATTGCTCAGTTCATGGGTTATGCGAGCTACTCTGCTGCGGTTGCTGAAGTGTCCGTGAAGGGTAATATCGTCACCATTGAGCGCTTGGTATTTGCTTTGAATTGTGGACATGTAGTGAATCCGTATTTGACTCGCGAACAGATCGAAGGATCGGTAGTGATGGCACTAGGGGCAATCTTCAATCCAGAGATAACGGTAGAGAATGGCCGTATTAAGCAGCAGAATCTAGATTCTTATCCACTCTTAAAGTTGGCTTCAACCCCTCGAGTTGAAGTGGTGCTAGTACCTACTTATGATTTCTGGGGTGGGGTAGGTGAGCCTACGATTTGCGTAGTTGGCCCAGCGGTTGCAAATGCTATTTCTGCTGCGATTGGAAGACCTGTTCGAAATTTCCCTCTTTATAAAGAGAATCTTTCTTTGGCCTAAGGCACTTCACTTCAAGCTAGCAAGAGAAATGTCGCCTCCGGGCGATTTTTCTTTTTTAAAACTCATGCAAAAAGCGAACTGCCAAGATACGTGGTTGGATAGCACCATTTTTGATTTCCATATCCCGACCATATTGCAGTGAGATCCTGCCAATAGGTGTACGAGCAAGGCCGCTGACTAAAAATCGTTGAGTGTTCACGACATTATTCTGATATGTATTATTGATGCTGGTAGCGCCCCCAGCGACATAGAAGTAAGAAGCGCCTATCGTGAACATTTGATTGATGTTATAGATGGGGCCCAACTGAGTCGTAGTGAGCGGCTTTTGCGTTAATGGCACTACTGGACTGCTAGTTGAGAGGGTTCGGGAGCAAGCCGCCCCGCATTGGCTATTACCGCCAAACCACATCGTATCAACTGCAATCATGCCGTCAACCCTGCCTGCGATCGGTTTTTGAAAACCTAGTTGTAGGTCGCTTTTATAACGATGCTCACTCACATTAAAAGGAGATTGACTCGAGTAGCTACCCGTAGGCGCTGTGAGATAAGCCGCAATACCAAAGTAGGTCCTCGTCTCGCGATCAGAGTAAGGCCAGATCGCTGTTGCCAAGGTGAGATCGCCCATACCACTGCTACTTGGACTACTCGCAAGAGAGCCTGCAGGTGTGACTGTTCCATAAGGAAGTTGCATATAAGAGACTGCTGGAAGCTCGCTAATAGCATAGGTTCTAGTGGCTCGCAGACTGGTGTAATTACTATCGAGTACGGGGCTTTTAAATGGTGACCTTGAATAGACAGATCCATTGTTATAAAAGGTAGTATTTTGAGCACTAAAGTAACTTAGCATCAAGTAATTTTTATTAGGCGCTGGCGCAACAATTTCATTTGGCTGCAAATCGATTGCCCAGCCAATAAGGGGCTGAGACAAAAAGCAGAGAAGAGCTAGGACGCGAGTCCGACCAAGTGCATGCATGGCGCCATTCTACTGCTCCAATGTTTTACCTAATTTAATCTGTTCTTAGGAAGACTTCAATTGCATTTGCGAGAGCCAGAATTCTCTTGGCATCCTGAATATGCAATTCTTCAATTAACTTGCCGTTGAGCACGGCAATCCCAGCACCTGATTTAATAGCGGTCTCGTAAGCAGCAATTCTTTGCCAAGCCTCATCAATTTCCTCTGGTGAAGGCCCAAAGATGTCATTGGCGATTTTGATTTGACTTGGGTGAATTAAGGTTTTCCCATCAAAGCCCATATCTCTACCCTGAATACAAGACTGCTTAAGTCCATCTTCATCATCTAAAGAGAGATGAACGCCATCTAGTACGCAGAGATGGTGTGCCCTAGCCGCAAGTACAGAGAGTGAGAGTGCGGTCTGAGTCTCAACTCTGCTTGGAGTGTGCCGTGCATGAAGATCTTTGACGAGGTCAGAAGTGCCCAATACCAAGGTTTCAAGTAAGGGGTGAGCGCTAGCGATTTCTGGAAGTTTAAAGATGGCTAGTGGGGTTTCAATCATGGCCCAGATCTTCATGATGTTGTTTGCATGGAATTGCTTTAAGAGATTTGCCACTTCCTGTATTTGTGCTGCTGATTCCACTTTAGGTAATAAGATGGCATCTGCTTTGGTATCAGCAAATGCCTTTAGATCATCCAGACCCCACTGTGTATTGAGACCGTTAATACGAATCACTGTCTCACGATACCCAAACCCAGTATCGAGTGCAGCACGAATATGCTCCCTTGCTTGGGCTTTAGTGTCTGGCGCAACGGCATCCTCTAAATCTAAAATGAGCGAGTCAGCAGGCAGACTTTTGGCCTTTTCGAGGGCTCTGGTATTGGCGCCTGGCATATAGAGTACGGAACGTCTTGGTCGATTGGTCATGATGGGTGCTTGCTATGGGCTAAATTCACAGAGGGATGGGTACAAAGTGAATAAAAATATCACATGTCAGGGTAAAAATACCTGTAGTTTTAGTGGATAGAGGTTTTTTATATCGCACTGCCGCAAAATGAATTCTTTTTCTAATGGTATTTCTCTATGAAATCAAAGACCTCAGAAGAGTAGATTAAGAGTTTAGAGTTGTCAGTAAAAAGGGACCTTAGTGAGCGCGTACCAATATTCGATGCTTCCTCAAAATCTCAGAGTTAATATTCCTGAAATCGATACTGAGCATGATGAGCTTTTTGCATTCCTTGAGAGTTTCAAAGCCTACTGTTTTGAGAACTCCCCAATGCCACAAGAAAAGCGTAATGCACTCTACGGCCTGTTGGTGAGCCATTTCAAAACTGAAGAGCGCTTAGCAGCCGCAGTTAGCATTGATTTTTCTGGTCACGAAGATGCTCATGCAAAAATGCTGGAGACGGTATCCCAGACTCTCAATCAAATGGCGTCCAACAATAGTGATCTTTACAGTCTGATTCGGTATATTAGCTACTGGTTTGAGATTCATATTTTGCGTTACGACCTCGCCTTGGCTAAATACTTAGCCACTGCAATGCAACACTAATGACGGGATAGGATTCATGAAGCCTTTTTACATTGATTATCCTCAAGAAAAAATTGCAGAGCATCAACATGCATACCGATGTATCTATTGCAAGATACCTACTACCGTGATCTTTGGCTTATTAGAGAATCATGCAGAAGACTGTGCATACCGGCTTCGCCAAGGTAAGTGGGCGCAGCTAGAAGCAAAGTTAAAACCACATCAAGAGCATTTCGATGAACCCCATATAGATGAGGTAGATTAGGTGAAATACTTCATCCCAGTATGGTTGATGTTGGGGTATTCAGTAGTGTTTGCTGATGCGACGAATTGCTACTCGATTAAAGATTCTGACCATAAAAACTATTGCCTAGCCATAAGTCATCGGCAGGCGAATTATTGTTATTCGATTCACAATGGGGATGATAAAAACTATTGTCTTGCGCAAGTGCATAAACAGAGAACATATTGCTATTCCATACACCAGAGTGACCTAAAAAATCAATGCTTAGGTTTGATTAAATAAATTCGAAGAGAGTGTAATGAGTCTTAATAAACCCAACATGGCTGAGCTGTTTAAGCAGTTAGGACTATCTTCCGACAAGATACATATAGATCGATTTATTGAGCGACATCAATTGAATACGCATGCAGAACTTGTTACTGCAATATTCTGGACTTCCGAGCAAAGAGATTTTTTACATGAGGCCATTGCAGAAGACTCGAATTGGTCAGAGGTAGTTGATGAACTTGCTAGCCTACTGATTCGGAAACCTTAGACTTCAATCACAATAAACTCCCCTAGAGAAATCTTTTCTCGAAATTGCGAGAAAGAAAAGAGAGCCTTAATCTTTTTGGTATTAGTGATCTCAATTTTGCCCTCAGGTGTTAAATTTGCAAGATACTCCCCCGCAGGAAATATATCTTCTGCTTGGTTATCTCTATTAAAGGCTTGAGCGGAGAGTACAAGACTTTTTGTAATTTTGATACGCATAACAAATCTTAAGTTACAGAAATTTGCATGACTTCGCCTGTTGCACAATTCAGAAAATATACTGCACCATTTCGGTATCCTTTCAAAGATCGCTTTAACACCCTGTAGATATTTGCTTTCCATTGATTTGATCAGGATGTTTGGCTAATTTTTCGCACTGAAGTAGTGCGGGCATGGCTCAATTGAGAAGCATTGAATCAGACCCTCATGCGGTGATCTACAGCTATAGCATTAGTTGTCAGAATTGCTGCAGTTGCACAGTATTGATATAGGTCAAATGAACTCTATTTATTCAGTAAATCAAGCTTTATAAGGGGATTTACCTGATGCTGGAATCCCTCCAAGCCCGTAGAATTATTCAATCAAGATTCGCAATAAAACAATCAATTGAGTTTTGGGGGAAAGATATTGGAGCCAGCGAGTTTGAATCAATCTTATTTTCACAAAGTTGTCGATTGTCAATGGGCCTGCCCTGCACACACACCCGTGCCGGAATACATCCGTTTAATTGCTCAAGGGCGGTATACGGATGCTTACATGATCAATTGGGTATCCAATGTTTTTCCTGGAGTTCTGGGTAGAACCTGCGATAGACCTTGTGAGCCCGCTTGTCGACGCGGGCGCGTTGAAGAAAATAATGGTGCTGATCCGGAACCAGTTGCCATTTGTCGTTTGAAGCGGGTGGCGGCCGATAACAAAGGTGATGTGAAGGCGCTGATGCCCAGTATTGCAGCGAAGAATGGCAAACGCGTGGTGTGCGTTGGTGCAGGGCCATCTTCCTTGACGGTTGCTAGAGATCTTGCTCCTTTAGGTTATGACATCACCATCTTTGATGGTGAAGCTAAAGCCGGTGGTTTTGTCCGTTCTCAGATTCCTAGATTTCGCTTACCAGAGTCGGTGATAGATGAAGAGACTGGCTACATTCTGGATATGGGAGTGAATTTCAAAAGCAGTCAACGCGTTGATTCACTCAAAACATTATTAGATGATGGCTACGACGCAATCTACGTAGGCTCAGGCGCTCCTCGGGGTAGGGATTTAGATATTCCCGGTCGCAAAGAGGCCGCTAAAGATATTCATATTGGTATCGATTGGCTAGCCTCAGTCTCCTTCGGTCATATCACCGAGGCAGTAGGAAAGGTGATTGTTTTGGGTGGTGGCAATACCGCCATGGATTGCTGTCGATCCGCTAGAAGACTGGGTAGTGCTGATGTCAAGGTGATTGTACGTAGTGGCTTTGAAGAAATGAAAGCATCGCCTTGGGAAAAAGAAGACGCCTTGCATGAAGGTATTCCCATTCTCAATTTCCACGTTCCCAAGAGTTTTGAATGCAAGGATGGAAAGTTAGTTGGCATGCGCTTTGAGATTGTTAAAGCAGTGTTTGATGAAAAAGGTCAGCGCAGTTTAGTTCCCTCGGGAGAGCCTGAGGTCTTGATGGAATGTGATTCTGTTTTATTGGCAGTCGGCCAAGAAAATGCCTTCCCGTGGATCGAGCAAGATTGTGGCGTGAAATTTAATCGCCACGGTCTGCCAGTGTTAGATCAAGAGACCTTTCAATCGACTAACGCCAAAATATTTTTTGGTGGGGATGCCGCCTTTGGACCAAAAAATATTATTACTGCTGTAGCGCAAGGACATGCTGCAGCCATTTCGATGGATCGTTTTCTAAATGATGAAGATATAGCAGTGAGACCACCGCCGATGGTGACTCTCATGTCTCAGAAGATGGGGATTCATGAGTGGAGTTACCACAATGATGTATCGGGCGATGAGCGTTATGTTGTCCCTTGGGCTGCAGCAGAGTTAGCGCTGTCGAATATACGGATTGAAGTTGAGCTCGGATTTGATGCTGCAACCGCCTTCAAAGAGGCTAATCGTTGTTTAAATTGTGATGTCCAAACAATCTTTACACGTGAAACTTGCATTGAATGTGATGCCTGTGTGGACATTTGCCCAATGGATTCGATCACCTTCACGCTGGGTGGTACTGAAGAGGATCTCCGAACCCGCCTAAAGGCTCCAGCGCTAAATCATGATCAGGATTTATATATTTCTCAGGGCCTCAAGTCGGGCAAGGTGATGGTCAAAGATGAGGATGTTTGTTTACATTGTGGCTTGTGTGCTGAACGGTGCCCAACTGGAGCATGGGATATGCAGAAATTTTTATTGAATCCACCGCAGGCTGGAGCGCAATGTCGCGATAAACAGCTCAGTCTGAATGCAAGGGAGTCAGCATGAAGCAAATCGAAGCGATTAATGATTTCGTCATTAAATTTGCTAATGTGAATGGCTCCGGATCAGCTTCAGCCAATGAACTATTTGCTAAAGCTATTTTGCGTATGGGTGTACCCGTTAGTCCACGCAATATCTTTCCTAGCAATATTCAAGGGATGCCTACTTGGTATGAAGCGAGGGTATGTGAGCGGGGTTACTTAGGTAGACGTGGCGGGGTTGACATGATGGTTGCCATGAATCCGCAAACCTGGGATGCGGATGTCGCTGAAATTGAACCAGGGGGCTATCTTTTTTATGATTCCACTCGGCCGATTCCTGAGGATAAATTTCGCAAAGATATTCATGTCATTGGGGTGCCTTTAACTGAAATTAGTAATGCTGCGTACAGCGAGCCTAGACAGCGTCAGTTATTTAAGAACATTATTTACGTGGGAGCCTTGTCGGTGCTACTTGGGGTAGATGCCACGGTATTCGAAAAACTCTTTGCTGAACAATTCAAGGGCAAAGAGGTATTACTAGATTCCAATATGAAAGCTTTTAATCTGGGCTTTGACTATGCCAAGAAGTACCTAACAGCACCTCTAGGTATCCAAGTAAGACGCTCTGATCAGGTTGGAAATCGTATTTTTACAGATGGGAACAGTGCGATTGGTTTGGGTTGTGTTTATGGCGGCGCGACCTTTGCTGCTTGGTACCCTATTACTCCTTCATCATCGGTGCCAGAGGCTTTTGATAAGTTTTGTCACAAATTCAGAGTGGATGCAGAAACAGGTTCCAATCGATTTGCCATTGTGCAGGCAGAAGATGAGTTGGCTTCAATTGGGATGGTGATTGGCGCTGCCTGGAATGGCGTAAGGGCATTCACCGCAACCTCAGGTCCTGGTATTTCTTTAATGACAGAGTTTATTGGGTTAGCTTACTTTGCCGAAATTCCCGTAACGATTGTGAATGTACAACGTGGGGGGCCTTCTACCGGAATGCCTACGCGCACTCAACAATCTGACTTAATCGCCTGCGCCTATGCTTCACATGGTGACACTAAACATGTCATGTTATTTCCTCAAGATCCATTTGAGTGCTTTGAGCATGCGGCAACTGCTCTCGATCTCGCAGAGCGTTTGCAGACCCCCATTTTCTTGATGACAGATTTAGATATTGGTATGAACCAACGATTGTGTGATCCTTTTGTATGGGATGAAGGTCGTACCTATGATCGTGGCAAGGTAATGACAGCTGAAGAGCTTGAGTCAGGAAAAGATTTTGGGCGTTATAAAGATGTTGATGGCGATGGGATTCCTTGGCGCACTATACCGGGCACGCACCCAACCAAAGGCAGCTTTTTCACCCGCGGAACGACGCGCGACCCTTATGCGCGATATTCTGAAAAAGGGGTGGACTACATCTACAACATGGAAAGACTGCTGCGTAAATTTGAAACGGCAGCCACGATAGTCCCACAACCAATCATTCGGCCTGCCAGCAAACCCAGTAAGTTTGGCGTCATCTATTTTGGCTCTACCAGTCCTGCGATGGAGGAGGCTCTCAATGTTCTGAATGAGGTAGGAATTGGCTTAGATGCGATGCGCTTATGTGCCTTTCCATTCTCAAAATCAGTCAAAGAGTTTATTGATGCTCATGAGAAGGTGTTTGTAGTGGAACAAAATCGTGATGCACAAATGCATACCTTATTAATGAATGAGCTTGAAATCGTGAACAATAATTTAGTGAAGGTGCTTCATTACGATGGCACACCAATTACTGCACGCTTTATCGCTAGCGTGATTCAGAAGAACTTGGATGTTTCTGGCCATTCCAAAACATCTTCTAGTCGCAAGGAGTTGGTATGACTTATATTAATAAACCGAGTCTGCATCACCCAACACTGCAAAAGAATAAGGTTGGTTATACCCGTCGAGATTACGAGGGACGGATTTCCACTTTATGCGCAGGTTGTGGTCATGATTCTATTTCTGCTGCGATCGTGCAAGCCTGCTGGGAAATGGATGTTGAACCTCACCGTGTAGCGAAGTTATCTGGCATTGGCTGTAGTTCAAAAACCCCTGATTATTTTTTGGGAGCCTCACATGGCTTTAATACAGTTCATGGACGGATGCCTTCGGTATTAACGGGTGCTAATTTAGCAAATCGCGATCTACTTTACTTGGGGGTATCAGGTGATGGTGACTCTGCCTCGATCGGTTTGGGTCAATTTGCCAATGCCATGCGTCGTAATGTGCGAATGGCTTACATCGTTGAGAACAATGGTGTTTATGGACTGACTAAGGGGCAGTTTTCAGCGACAGCGGACCGTGGCTCCAAAAGTAAAAAAGGGGTTGTGAATAATGATAGCCCCGTTGATCTTGTTGGTTTAGCCCTGCAACTGGGCGCAACCTATGTTGCTAGGAGTTTTTCTGGAGACAAGGAACAACTCGTACCTTTAATCAAAGGCGCCATTGGACATGGCGGTGCGGCATTTATTGATGTGATTAGCCCTTGCGTGACCTTTAATAACCATGGTGGTAGTACGAAAAGTTATGACTATGTCAGGCAGCACAATGAAACAGTCAGTCGCATTGACTTTATTCCACAGCATCAAGAAATCACTACCGAGTATGCCCCTGGGGAGGTGGTGGAAGTTCAGCAGCATGACGGCTCCTATTTGCGCTTGCGCAAATTGCATAAGGATTACGATCCCACTAATCGTTACGCTGCTTTAAGTTATATCAATGAGCATCAAGAGAGAGGAGAGGTAGTAACAGGATTGCTGTATTTAGATCCTTTAGCTACTGATCTTCATGAAGCATTGAATACTTGTGTGCAGCCCTTAAATTCTTTGAAAGAGGGAGATCTTTGCCCTGGTGAAGCAGCCCTTCAAAAGATTAATGCAAGCTTACGCTAGCCAAGACCATATGGAGCTCAATATGTTGGATCGCACAGTATCACAGTCTATTACTCATCGGAATTTAGTCAGCCTCTCTCCTCAAGCGACTGTATTGGAGGCGGCGCGCATTATGACTAAGGCAAATACTGGGTCTGTTCTCATTATGGATATTAGTGGTGAGCTCCTAGGCATACTGACTGAGCGCGATTTGATGACTAGAGTTTTATCTAAGCCTTTAAATCCTGAGCTCACTTCGGTAGCAGCCGTGATGACACCAAAACCGCATTGCATTACTCCAGAAATGACGGTTTCGAATGCTGTCCTCATCATGATTGAAAGAGGCTTTAGGCATTTACCGATTACCTCTGTCAGTGGAAAAGTCTTGGGTGTATTTTCAGTGAGGGATGCATTGCCAAGAGAGATCGGGGAGGCTGTGAGTCTTGCAGAGTTCTTGGATCAGGCAGGTAATACCTTAGCGTAACAAATGAATTTAAATGACGATTAATTTGTGAGGACATCAATATGCAAGAAAAAACTGCTAAAAATGAGCCCTATCCACTACCAGTAGAAGCCGGTCAAACGTATTACTGGTGTTCCTGTGGCACTAGCAAGACGCAGCCATTATGTGATGGTGCACACCAATCAACTGATTGCATGCCCGTGGAATATGTGGCTACTAAAACCGAAACAGTCTATTTCTGTGGTTGCAAACAGTCTGAGAATGGCCCTTTGTGTGATGGGATGCATAACAAGCTTTAGATGTAGGCTTTTACCAGGGTAGCTTTTCACCTGAATAGGAAAAGAAGCAACCCGAATCTTCCTTGCCAAGATTTTGCATAACCTTGAGCATATCGCTAGCAGCATCTAGCGCGGGCCTACCAATTTGCTCTCCGCGAAACGGTTGCGATAGTCTCGAATTTACCGTTCCTGGATGTAGGGCAATTAATGCAGTTTTCGGTTTTGTTCTGCCAAGCTCAATAGCTGCAGTCTTAATGAGCATATTGAGCGCTGCCTTAGAGGCGCGGTAGCTGTACCAGCCACCAAGGCGATTATCTTCAATGCTTCCCACTTTTGCTGAGAGCGTGGCCATCACACTATTTTTAGTATCTAAGAGTTTTGCAAAGTGTTGAATCGTTAGGGCGGGACCAATTGCATTGATTTTTATGAGCTCTATTAGTTTTGCTGAACTAAGATCAGCCAATTTTTTTTCAGGCATCCAGTCTTTGGTGTGCAAAACACCAATCGTATTAATAATCAGTTGGAAAGGTGCTATTAAAGATAGTGCTTTTGCAGAGGACTCAATCGTCTCCGGATCTTGGTAATCTATAGGGTAGTCAGACTTGCGATGGATGCCAACGACTTCAGTACAAGCGGGATTATCTTGTAGTAGCTGCATAAAAGCAGCCCCAATGGTTCCAGAGGAGCCAATGACAAGGGCCCGAAAGGATGGTGGAAGTAGTGTCATGGGGTCATTAGGATCTTGTTATGCTCTCAGCCAGTTTATTGAATAAGTCTTACACTTGCTCGATGGTAAATAAATTACAAAAACTAACGCTCTTTTATGATGGTGCTTGTCCTTTGTGTCAGGCAGAGATTCTTTTTTTGTCTGGGCGAAATCAGGCCAAACTGCTTGATTTTGTTGATATTCATTCAGAACAGTATGACCCTTTAACTGTAGGGGTTTCCTGTGAGCAGGCTTTGGCTGCGATGTATGGGCAGTATGCTGATGGGACTGTGATTCACGGGGTCAGCGTTTTTCCAGAGGCTTATCAGCGCGCTAACTTACCCTTCCTAGCCTGGGTGTTTTCAAGACCCGTTTTACAGCCAATTCTGAAAGTTGGCTATCAATTTTTTGCTAAAAACAGGCATGGGATTTCTAGGATATTGGGACCTGGTGCACTGTGGTTGGTTAAAGTAAGAGTGCAGAAGGTTGGAGTATGAAGGTGCATCGATTTTTCATCGGCCTGTGCGCTGCCAGCTTATTTGCTTCAACAAGCATTGCGCATGATTTGACTTATATGGATGAAGTAGTTAACCCAGCAAAGCTTCAAGGAAGCGGCAAACTAACATGGTGGGGCCTGCATATTTATGACGCCTCCTTCTATCGCGGTGCCAATATGGCGTCTTCCGAGTTTGCCCTTGATTTACGTTATCAAAAATCGTTTAGTGGGACTTCGATTGCGAACAGAACTATGGAGGAAATGAAAAAAATTGGGATCTCCGAAGTTCAGGCTGCCAATTGGGGAAAGCAGTTAGCCACATTTTTGCCCAATGTGGAGTCTGGTCATACTTTAACTGCAGTCTACATTCCTAAGCAAGGCACTCTTTTTTATCATGATGGTAAGCAAATCGCACAAATTCCAGGGCTTGATTTTTCTAAAGCCTTTTTCGGTATTTGGTTGGATCCAAAAACCAGTGCACCAAAGTTACGTACTGAGTTACTAGGGCAGAACTGTCCTCCACCCCCTTTTAATGAGTCTTGTTAATTCATGAAATCCTACTTGTTGAAGTTTCTGTCGATATTATTTTGTGGATTATTTTTATTTGCCTGTGCAAGCCCTAAGGTTTCACACTATGCGGATGAGAAGCCTACTTTAGATTTGAGTGAGTACTTCTCGGGGACGATCGATGCCTATGGAATCTTTACGGATCGTAGCGGGGTAGTCAAGAAAAGATTTACCGTATTGATTAAAGCCAATTGGCAAGTGATCGATGGCAAAAAAGTGGGCACCTTAGATGAGAGTTTTGATTACTCTGACGGCACCCAACAAAAACGCATCTGGACATTAACGCAAGTATCCCCCGGTAAGTATGTTGGCACTGCTGACGATGTTGTAGGGCAGGCTCTAGGGGATTCTGCGGGTAATGCACTTAACTGGGCTTATACCTTGGCGCTTCCAGTGGATGGCACGATTTATCATGTGCAATTTGATGATTGGATGTATCTGGTCACACCTAAAGTCATGCTAAATAAGGCCAAGATGAGTAAGTTTGGTATCGAGCTTGGTGAAGTAACCCTAAGCTTTTATAAGCGTTGAGCTATAGAATATTAATAAAGCCTTATTGGGAGTTTTTGTGAGAATAGAAGATACGGATCCAGCAAGACACGCCGGGATTGAGTACCCCATGGAAGTGAGTGCACCAGTATTTGCCCCCATTAAAGTAGTCGAAGAAAAAGATAAGGCGGTAAATGTTGCGCGCCAAAATGCAAAACTTGAATATGATCGCATCATGGAGCAAGCCGAAGTATTGATGCGCCAGGCTAGAGCCTTACAGGCAAGACTGGATGCAACAGAGATGGTTCACAGTGCTAAGTTCGGCTTTAATCCTATTCATGGAAAGATTTATCATCTCTACTATGATGAGCGCAATTCAGTAAATATGCTCATTCAAAATGGCCCGAAGGATTGGAGTTGTGGAATCCCGAATCACTGGGTTTACTCTATGGCCGTCAAAAAACTAGGCGACAGTACATGGGCTGTGGTTGAAGAGGAGCAAGTCTAAAGCATTTGGGTACTGCTAGCGCAGATTAAAGCTCTTGGCAATCAGATCAAACGCCGCGTATTCTTGATTGAGACTTTCTTCTTACTCAACTTTGCTGAACTAAAAACACAAGAGCATTTCTAGTGATTCAGAGATGAGCATTGTGATGCTTTGGCTAATCTGGCTTAATATTTCTACTCTGTATCACCTTGGCCCATTTATCAACTTCTAATTTTATTTTTTGGGAAGTTTGTTCAGGGGTGTAGTTATACGTTAAGTAGCCCATGCCAATCAGTTTATTTTTGACTTCTGGGTTTTCTAAGGCTTTGGTAATTTCTTGATTGAGCTTTTGAATAATAGCTGCAGGTGTACCAGCAGGTGCCGCAATAAATTGCAAAGTGTCACCCTCAAAATCTGTGACACCGGATTCTTTTAGTGTTGGCACATCAGGAAACGAGGGAGCTCGCGTACTGCTGGTCACCGCAAGGGCTCGCAAGGCCCCAGCTTTAATCTGTGGAACCGCTGGAGGAAGTGCAGACAGACCAATGGGTACTTGATTTCCCAGAACCGCTTGTAGTGCTGGACCGCCGCCATTATAGGGAATGTGGGTCATATCCAAATTCATTTTTAATTTAAGAAGCTCTGCACTTAAATGTGGTCCAGTCCCACCACCAGGTGATGCATAGTCATATTTTCCTGGAGCCGCTTTCACAACTGCAAAAAATTCCTTAATATCTTTGGCTGGAAAACTAGGGTTCACAACCAGCACATTTGGTGAGCTCACGGGCAATGCGATGGCTGCAAAGTCTTTAATGGAATCAAAGCCTGGATTGGGATATAGAGAGGGGTTAATCACAAAAGTGCTGCTTACCAGTAACAGGGTATAGCCATCAGGTGATGATCTAGCAACTTGTTGGATGCCAATATTGGAGCCTGCTCCCGGTTTATTCTCAATGATGATGG
>CAIMXN010000277.1 GCA_903845455.1 uncultured beta proteobacterium
ACCCTCTTCCAGCATTTTCTTAATAGAAGCACTAGACACGTTACCGTTAGCGCCGTTATCCCAAACAATGGTTACGGCATCTAAAGCAGTCTTCGCTTGCCAGAAAGTTTCAGCAACGACAGCTACCGCTGTGTCACCTACTTGCAGCACTTTCTTGACGCCCTTCATACTTTGCGCCTTACTAGCATCAAAGCTCTTTACTTTGCCACCAAATACTGGGCACTCCTTGATATTGGCAACTAACATGCCAGGAAGCTTCAAATCAATTGCGTAAATTTGCTTACCGGTGACTTTATCGGATAAGCCATCAATACGATTTACTGGCTTACCAATCAAGGTCCACTCTTTTGGATCTTTTAAAGGCACGTCGGTTGGAACTGGCAACTGAGAAGCTGCCACCGAAACCTTACCGAAGGTAGTCTTGCGGCCTGAGGGTGTATGGGTAATGACACTATTGAGAGCCACACACTCTGCAGCTGAAACACCCCAAGTATTTGCAGCCGCTTGAATCAACATCATGCGTGCAGCAGCGCCGCCTTTGCGAACATACTGTTCTGATGTCCGAATTCCGCGACTACCACCAGTTGAATAACTACCCCAAACTTGCTTACGCTTCAAACTTTCGCTAGGAGATGGGTATTCATAAGAGACTTTTTTCCAGTCGCACTGCAGCTCTTCGGCAACCATCTGTGCTAAACCGGTAATCGTGCCTTGACCCATTTCTGAACGGACGATACGAACTACCACATCATCGTTTGGCTTAATTACAACCCACGCCCCGATTTCTGGAGTTGCTAAAGGGCTTGCTGAAGAAAGACCTGAACCCATTGCCGCATTAGCAGCTGAAATAAATGGAAAATCAAAACCAATCGCCAGGCCCGTTCCTACTGCAGCGGAACCAACGATAAAATTTCTGCGGGATGAATTTGTCATTGTGCTTGTTGTCATATTGATCCCCTTAAGCCTTGCTAGCAGCATGAATCGCTGCACGCACTTGTTGGAAAGTGCCACAACGGCAGATATTACTAATGGACTCATCAATTTGAGCATCAGTCGGCTTTGGATTCTTACGCAACAATGCGGTTGTTGCCATCACCATGCCAGACTGGCAGTAGCCACACTGTGGTACTTGGTTATCTACCCAAGCTTTTTGAACTTTAGAGAGTTGACCGTTCTTCTCAAGACTTTCGATCGTTTCAATCTTTTTACCTTCTGCAGCAGCTACTGGGAGAGAACAACTCCGCACAGCTTGGCCTTCAAACAAAATAGTACAGGCGCCACATTGACCAACTCCACAACCATACTTCGTTCCGGTGAGGCCGATTTGTTCGCGAATAACCCATAACAATGGGGTATCTGGATCAACATCTACCTTATATTTTTTACCGTTGACGTTTAACTCGGCCATGAGTGCTCTCCTGAAGATTTTTATTGGGGATTTTCAAAAAACCCCTGCTTTTGGTGTGTCTATGTTAACCAAGAATTATCTTATTGCATTGCAACATAGATGGATGAGCGGTAAGATTCCCTAATGATTTCTGGATTTGTTCAAATACTCTTATTTCAAAGCATTGGCGAAATCCTTTCCAAGTTTCTATTGCCAACTCTTCCAGGCCCTGTTATTGGCCTAGTATTACTAGTCATATGGCTAGCATTCAGAAAAGGGGTAAACGAACATCTTGCTACAGTAGCTAATGGCTTTAGCCAATACTTTGGCCTGTTGTTTGTTCCCGCTGCGGTAGGGGTTGTCTTGTTTCTGCCTCAGCTCGAAGCTAATGCCCTGGCGATTATTTGTGCTCTAGTGGGTAGCGTAGTTCTCACCATCGCTTCTAGCGCCATTGTTGTGCGGTTTTTAAGTAGCAAGGTCTCTGGTGAGTGAAAAACATTCCATTGTTGAGATTTGGGTTTATCTTTCTGGCAGCCCCCTCTTTGCCCTTTTCATTACTTTGGCCGCGTATCAAATTGGTTTGTGGATCTACCAAACCACCAAACAAAATCCCTTGGCCAATCCAGTAGCAATTGCCATCATCTTAGTTGCGACCATTATTCAAACGATTGACATGCCCTACTCGAATTACTTTGAAGGTGCACAATTTATTCACTTCTTGCTAGGTTCAGCGACGGTATCTTTGGCGATTCCAATTTATCGAGGTCTCAACAGCCTTAAGGGCAGATCCATTCCGCTACTCTGCTCTTTAATTGCTGGTGGTCTTGTTTCCATTTTCAGCGCTGTCAATATTGCAAAACTGCTTGGTGCCGACTCTAATCTTACGGGGGCAATGTACCCCAAATCCGTGACTGCGCCTATTGCGATGGGTATTGCTGAGCGCATTGGGGTATCACCAACCCTCACTGCCATCTTTGCTGTGACTACCGGAATCTTGGGAGCTATTCTCGCGCCCTATGTCTTAAATGCACTGGGTATGAAGGCATGGTGGCAAAGAGGATTTGCAATTGGTATTGCTGCCCATGGCATTGGTACATCACGCGCCTTTAGCATTCACCCTGAGGCAGGAACCTACGCAAGCTTAGCGATGGGAATGAACGGGGTCATTAGTGCTGTTGCTGTCCCCATCATTTATCACTTATTTAATTAAATCGTTCATTCATTTTTAACTTGACTTCATTACGGCATCAACTGCCTCACCCAATACGCTGATGAGGTTTTCTACCTCTGCGGGGGTGGAGATAAATGGAGGGCCTACTGCGATAGCATCGCCTGCCACCCGAACAAGCACACCTCTTTCAATACAGGCCTCTAGTACCTTCATTGAACGTAAACCTGGCTTGCCTGGAACGGGGTCAAGTTCAAGCGCACCCGATAAACCAAAATTGCGAATATCCAAGATGCCTGACTTGCCTTTAAGAGCATGTAGAGAATTTTCTAATATGGGTTCAAGTGCTTTAGCGC
>CAIMXN010000278.1 GCA_903845455.1 uncultured beta proteobacterium
GTTGACCTAATTTATTGGATTAAATGATCTTCTTTGGTGCGTTAGCCCCGTTTTGAAGCAAAATGTTCTTTTTAAACAAGGTCTTAAGGGTAGGGTGAACATTTGGTTAATAAATGATTATTTGTTAAACTGATACGATGTCACTCAAAAAAGTACCCCTTTCTTTTTCTCTCGCTAGCCTTGTGCGCTTGGGTCTAGTAGTGGGCTGTGCTTTTTTATTTACCGCTGTTCAGGCGGCAGATATTACCTTAGAAACTCCCATCGAGATTTCTAAAGAGACGCCAAAAGAAAGCATGTTTCAAGCTGGTAAATCTTACTTTGCTCGTGTCTCAGATCGTTTGGTAGATTCTGTTTCTGGAAAGTCTGAAGAATTAATTAATCAAGCGATGGTAGTCATTGGTGTGCGCTATCGCTGGGATACTGAATTACCCCAATCTGGTTTGGATGGCAGCAGTTTCGTTGGCTATGTATTTAAAGATAAGTTAGGTTTTTTATTGCCACGTAAGTCAACCCAAATGAGTCGGGTTGGTAAACCCATTAATCGTGAAGAATTGCAACCTGGTGATTTGGTATTTTTCAACACTATGCGTTTAACTTTCTCACATGTGGGAATTTATGTTGGCGATAATAAATTTATTCACTCTCCATCCAAAGGTGCGAGTGTGCGTGTTGATGATCTCGGTAGCTTGTATTGGGATAGACGTTTTGATGGCGCTCGCCGCCTAGACGGTAGCGATAACCTTGGTGATCAAGAGCGCCAAGAGCTATTTAATGAAGTGAAGAACCTCAAGCGCAAGGCGCGCAGCCTTTAATCGGCTTTGCGCCTGATGGTCAAATCAGCGCGCTCTTTTCTTAAGCAAGCTCATGTTCTTTGAGCCACTTCTTCAAATGAGCGATTTCGTTCTTGAATGTTTTTTGCGTTTTTGCTTTGGTCATAGGTAATCTCCATATATCAAATCGTAACTACAATCTGAAATATGAAAATATACCAAGCTGCCCCAAAGGTTGTGGGGAATAAGCGCCTTATATCTTCAATTTTTCTTTAATCAACGCCATCTGCGCTTGCGCTGCAGCTTCTCCAGCTAGGATTGCAGCATTTCTGGATCTGAAGTCGCTACCACCCATTTGCCTGAGTTGAGGCTGAATCACAATATCGGCATTTTTTAATTCATGCTCGTTAATACTTCTTTGCATGATGGAGATTGTTTGTTGCAGGATTCCAAAAGTTCCACTGGCATCTTGATGGACTGGTTCGGAAGAAATGTTGACTGCGATGACTAGTGTGGCGCCCATCTGCCTAGCGTAACTGACCGGCACCGGCGCAACTAATCCGCCATCAACATATTCTTTACCGCTAATCACTGCTGGCTGAAATACACCCGGCACGCTACAAGAAGCGCGTACTGCTAAGCCAGTATTGCCAGTCCTAAACAAAATACCTTTGCCTGATTGGAGTTCAGTTGCCACTATTCCCAATGGCATGCGCATCTGTTCGATGGTTTTATTTTGTACTTCACGATTAACCATATTTTGCAGAGCATCACCCTTAATGAGTCCGCCAAAGCGGCCAGCAAAAGGAAGATCCCAATCGGCAAGGGTGGCTTCATCTAGATTAAGGGCAAGCCTATTGAGGTCATTTCCTGTGGCTCCAGAGGCAAATAGGGCCGCAATCACACTCCCAGCGCTACTGCCCACAACGATATCTGGTCGAATACCCTGAGCTTCAAGCGCCTTAATCACCCCAATATGAGCAAATCCACGTGCAGCTCCCGCCCCTAGAACAAGGCCGATCACCGGTTTGTGGCTAGTGAATATCCCACAAGAACTAAGGCTTGCGCTGCTGGCAATGGCGCTTAAGCCTAAGCCGAGACTTAAAAAACGACGTCTTTTCGCTAGGTCTGTTGCAGATAGGAGGTTTTTGGGCTGAAATGGGTGCATATGGCTATTGTATTGAGCCTACCTTATAATGGCGTCACGGTGAACGAAGATTACTTCGTTTCAGCGCGGACAACTCTCCCAATCAGAATTCAAGAGATGGATTGTCCGTAGTAGCTAGATAACACCACAAACCCATTATTGAAATACATTATTAAAGTCTAATCAGGAAATTGCCTGATAGCCCGAATTTTATGGATGATCACCACAAGCGCGTCATTGAAACAGCTCTCCTGTGCGCGCAGGAGCCACTTACCGTTGCTGATATCACCCGCTTGTTTGCGGAAGATGTTGTTGGCGCAGAGATTGAAGATGTTTTATTGGATCTTCAACAAGCATGGCACGACAAAGGCATGGAGCTAGTGCATATTGCGACGGGCTGGCGTTTTCAGAGTCGCTTGTCAATGCGTGAATACTTGGATCGCTTAACTCCAGAAAAGCCACCAAGATATTCTCGTGCAGTGATGGAGACTTTAGCCATCATTGCCTACCGTCAGCCAGTAACGCGTGGTGAGATTGAGGAGATTCGTGGTGTTGCCGTGAGCAGTAATGTCATGAAGCAATTAGAAGATCGTGGTTGGGTTGAAGTGATTGGCCATAAGGAAACGATAGGTCGTCCTGGTTTATATGCCACCACCAAACAGTTCTTAGATGATCTGAGTTTGACGAACTTACAAAGCTTGCCAATACTTGAAGATGCTGCGCCGATGGCGGCTGCAGAGCAATTAGGCCAGGCGGTAATGGAGTTTGATGCCAGTGCCACAGTTGAGACAGTGATTGAGCTTGATGAGAATGGCCAAGAGATTATTCAAATAGACTTTGAAGAAACCACAGAAGAAATAACAATAGAAATAACTGAAACAACAGAAGAAGTTCCCCTTGAGTCTGAAGATAAAACAGACGAACCAAAATAATAATTAATGACAAGCTCTAACGAAAACGATTCATCCCCGGTAATTCCTACATCGGCGCCCCCTGCAAATATTGAGTCAAGCCCATCTAGCAATGATGGTGTCCCTACTCAAGATCGTGAGGGTGGTGAACGTCGTCCGCGTCGCACTGGTACGGGTAAGCATCCCTTTAACAAGAAGCGACCTTTCAATAAAGATAAGCCTCGTAGAGAAGGCGGTGATGCCAATACTCCTCGCGAAGGTGGAGGTCATTCGTCGCCAAAATTAGCTCCCAATCCAGCAGAGATTGAAGCATTATTTGCTTCAGTGGTGTCAGGTGAGTTTGACGCTGCTTTAGATGCGCCTGAAGCGCTTGCAGCGCAAAATCCCGATGGTGTTAATGAGAACGAGGTTTCTCATCAGACTGGTGCTGAGCGTCGTGCTCAACGTGTGCGTCACGACGAAGATGCGGATATGCCAAGCGATGATGAGATGAGCAGTTTGCAATTTGCAAACGTCAATGACTTGCCTCTTAGTTTGCGCGATGAAGTCTGGTCTGATTTAGATGGTTTAGATGATGATGCTGACGATGAAGATACCGTCAAGCTTCACAAGGTATTAGCTGACGTGGGCATGGGCTCACGCCGCGACATGGAAGATCTCATTATTCAAGGTCGTGTGTCGGTCAATGGTTTGCCTGCTCATATTGGGCAGCGTATTGGGCCAACCGATCAAGTGCGCATTAATGGCAAGCAAGTCCATCGTAAGATTCAGACTAAGCCACCGCGTGTGATTTTGTATCACAAACCTTCTGGTGAAATCGTGAGTCAATCCGATCCCGAAGGTCGCCCAACAGTATTTGATCGACTTCCAAAGCCGCGCCAAGGCCGTTGGATTGCAGTAGGTCGTTTGGACTTCAATACAGAAGGCTTGTTGTTATTTACAACTTCAGGTGAGTTAGCAAATCGTTTAATGCATCCCCGTTATGGCGTTGAGCGTGAATACGCTGTGCGTATTTTGGGTGAATTGAGTCAAGAGAACACTTCACAACTGAAGAGTGGGATTACCCTTGACGATGGTCAAGCACGTTTCTTGCGTTTATCTATGGGCGGTGGCGATGGCGCTAATCGCTGGTATCAGGTTGCCTTGACTGAAGGTCGAAATCGCGAAGTACGTCGGATGTTTGAAGCTGTTGGTCACGTTGTTTCTCGCTTGATTCGGACGCGTTACGGTATGTTCTTATTGCCTCCGCGTCTGCGACGTGGCAAGTGGGAAGAGGTTTCTCCTGAGGGTGTTGCGAATTTAATGAAGTCTGCAGGCCTTAAGGTGCCTCAAGCCCAAGACAAAGGTCGTCCTGGTGCTGGTGCACATGGACGTGATCGTCATGCTGGTGTTGCTGGGGAAGATTTTCAGCCAGACCCAATGCAAACTTCCGTGTCTTACTGGGGTTCGCGTGATGCCTTGACTATGGCTGATGGCCATAATGGCCTAACCCATCAAGGTAGAGGCGGTAAACCTGCTGCTGGTGGTGCGGGTGAGGGGCGAGGTCCTTTCCGAGGGCGTGCTCAAGGCGGTAGACCAGGTCAAGGTGGTGGCCAAGGTGGCAGATCAGGCCAAGGTGGTGGCCAAGGCGGTCAGGGTCAAAACCGTAGCAAGGGCGCAAAAGTCCATCACGGACAATCCGCTTTTGTGACAGCCAATCCCCAAAGTCCAGGCAATGGACCTAAGCGGAGCGCACCAAAAGGGCGAAAACCATTCAATAAAGGCCCTAGAAAGCCTCGAAATCCAAGCGAAAGCTTCTGATTTCTATCGATTTTCCTCTAAATCAGATATAATTTTGGTCTTGCAGCGAATAGCTGTTGTTTTTGGTAGTTACCGACTGATGTTGCGATCAACGTAAGTCGGCCTGTTCTGAATTTTGAGAATATGGGCTTCAAAGCCCATTTTTTTTTGCCAAATTGGTATGAAGGGATGTCGTGAAAGATCAGCAGATTATTTCTGCAGAGCTGGAAAACTTGGGCTATGCGCTAGTAGATATTGAGCGTGAAGCTGGAGGTTTGCTGCGCGTCACGATTGAAAACCCCGATTACGAACGTTTAATTAACGTGGAAGATTGCGAAAAGGTAAGTCATCAACTGAGCTACACCCTGCCAGTTGAAAACATACCTTATGAGCGTTTAGAGGTTTCTTCCCCAGGTTTAGATCGCCCTGTGAAGTCAGCTGCAGATTTTGAGCGCTTCTCGGGTATGGAAGTAGAGATGAAATTGCGTGTTGCTGTTGGTGGCCGTAAGAATTTTCGTGGTGTGTTGCAAGGTTTGCTGAGTGGTGAATTGAATTCACCTGATGCGAAATTTAGTTTGTTGTTTGAAGGTGCCGATGGTGCCGAGTCTCAATTGGAGTTTTCTTTAGCCGAGGTCGATAAGACTCGGTTGGTCCCTGTTATTGATTTCAAAGGAAGAAAGTCATGAGCCGAGAAGTTCTCATGTTGGCAGACGCCCTAGCGCGTGAAAAGAACGTTGATCAAGCAATTGTGTTTGAGGCGTTAGAGATGGCTTTAGCCTCTGCAACTAAGAAACGTTATACAACTGAAGATGTTGATATTCGTGTTTCAATTGATCGCGAGTCTGGTGAATACGAAACCTTCCGTCGCTGGTTGGTCGTTCCCGATGAAGCTGGTCTGCAAGAGCCTGATAAAGAGATTTTGCAATTTGAAGCTCAAGAGCAATTTCCGGATATGGAAGTTGGTGAGTTCATCGAAGAGCAAATCGAATCCTTGGCCTTTGGCCGAATTGGTGCGCAAGCCGCCAAGCAAGTCATTTTGCAGCGTATTCGTGATGCTGAGCGTGAGCAAATTTTGAACGACTACCTAGACCGTGGCGAAAAAGTCATGACCGGTACCGTCAAGCGTGCTGACAAAAACGGTTTAATTATTGAATCTGGTCGCGTTGAGGCATTGCTCCGTCGCGATCAAATGATCCCTAAAGAAAACTTACGTTCGGGCGATCGTGTCCGCGCTTACATTCTTAAAGTGGATCGTGAAGCTCGTGGCCCACAAATTGAACTCTCCCGTACTTGTCCAGATTTCTTGATTAAGTTGTTCGAAAACGAAGTTCCTGAAATGGAACAGGGTTTATTAGAAATTAAAGGTGCAGCTCGTGACCCTGGTATCCGTGCCAAGATTGCAGTTGTCACTTATGACAAGCGTATCGATCCAATCGGTACTTGCGTAGGCGTTCGTGGCACACGCGTTACTGCAGTACGTAACGAAGTAGCTGGCGAAGCAGTGGATATCGTGTTGTGGTCTGAAGATCCAGCACAGTTTGTGATTGGTGCTTTAGCGCCAGCACAAGTATCTTCTATCGTAGTTGATGAAGAGCGTCATGCTATGGATGTAGTGGTCGATGAAGAGAACTTGGCAATTGCGATTGGTCGCAGTGGACAAAACGTGCGTTTGGCTAGTGACTTGACGGGTTGGCAGATCAATATCATGACTCCAGAAGAGTCTGCTGAGAAAACTGAAAAAGAGGCTGCATCTGTACGCCAGTTGTTTATGGATAAATTAGATGTGGATCAAGAAGTCGCTGATATTTTGATTGAAGAAGGATTCAATACATTGGAAGAGGTTGCATACGTACCTTTATCTGAAATGTTAGAGATTGATTCATTCGACGAAGACACTGTAAATGAATTGCGTACTCGTGCACGTGACTCTTTGTTAACCATGGAATTGGCTAAAGAAGAGCGCGTTGGCGAGGTATCGCAAGACTTACGCTCCCTCGAGGGAATGACAACGGAGTTGATTGCTAAGCTTGCTGACAATCAAGTTCATACCCGTGACGACCTTGCTGAACTAGCTGTTGATGAGCTGGTTGAGGCGACACAAATTGACGAAGAAACTGCGAAAACGCTCATCATGAAAGCGCGCGAACATTGGTTTACTTCATGAGAGGAAGTAGTGCATGGCAACAAC
>CAIMXN010000279.1 GCA_903845455.1 uncultured beta proteobacterium
TATTCTGAATATATTGATGATTAAGCCAAAGTAATTTTTCTGGATTATGTTGCGCTGGCGAGCGACCTAAACTTGCTAAATCAAACCAAGCGACGAACTGTTCTTTAGTAAATACTTCTGCGTCACCATGAGACCAACCTAAGCGCGCTAAATAGTTCAAAATTGCCTCGGGCAGATATCCAGCCTTTTGGTAGTCGCGCACACTCATCGCTCCATTGCGCTTACTCATTTTTTCACCAGCGTCATTTAAGACCGTTGGCAAATGGGCATATACAGGGGGGATACCACCTAAGGCCTTCATGATGTTGATCTGCCGTGGAGTGTTATTAACATGATCATCACCACGAATGACGTGAGTGATATTCATATCCAAATCATCAACCACTACACAAAAGTTATACGTTGGGGTGCCATCAGGTCTTGCAATCACCAAGTCATCTAATTCATCATTGCTGATTTCAATATTGCCCTTCACTGCATCCTCCCAAACGACAGAACCACCGAGGGGATTTTTAAAACGAATTACTGGTTGAACGCCTTCAGGAATAGACGGTAAAGTTTTGCTAGATTCTGGGCGCCATAAGCCGTTGTATCTTGGCTTTTCTTTATTAGCCATTTGTTGATCGCGCAAGCTATTGAGTTCATCTTCACTCATGTAGCAGGGATAAGCCAAGCCAGCATCGAGCATT
This sequence comes from uncultured beta proteobacterium, assembly GCA_903845455.1. Classification (GTDB taxonomy): domain Bacteria; phylum Pseudomonadota; class Gammaproteobacteria; order Burkholderiales; family Burkholderiaceae; genus Polynucleobacter. The sequence goes on from CAIMXN010000279.1 coordinate 690, forward strand.
TGCTTGATCACTGCGCGATAGCGATCGATGCGTTGCATTTGGTAAATCGGACCTTCATCCAAATCCAGCCCTAGCCAGGCCATGCCTTCGATGATGACATCTACTGCTTCTTGGCTTGAGCGCTCTATATCAGTGTCTTCAATTCTGAGAATGAAGTCACCTTTATTGTGACGAGCAAATGCCCAAGGATAAAGAGCGCTGCGCAGATTGCCCAAATGGATAAAGCCCGTGGGACTAGGGGCGAAACGTGTACGAATATGCATAAAACACATTATCTCAGGTCAGTCAAAAGCCAGCCGATTTTCTGAAAACCGTGGATACTTTCACTCTATGAATGAACTACTCGTATTTATGTGTGATGGGGCTCCTGTTCGCGGGGAAATTGTCTCGATTGGTAGCGCCTGGCAGGCGGTTTTGGAGCATCGAAATGACCCCCCTGCTATCCAAAAGATTTTGGGGGACTTTGTTGGCGCTGCTACTTTATTGAGCGCCAGCCTCAAGTTCGATGGCACCCTGATTATTCAGGCACAGAGCAAAGGCCCGATTCAGCTCTTAGTGGTGGAATGCAAGTCCGATCTCTCAATACGGGCTACTGTCAAGTTGTCAGTCGATCCCGCCAAGATTGCTCCTGATGCCTCATTAGGTGAACTCTTTGACGCCAGCAATACAGGCCGCCTAGTAATCACCTTAGACCCCGCTAATCGCGAGCCAGGACAACCACCTTATCAAGGCATAGTCGCCCTTCAGGAGCCTATTGGCACGGTTATTAAGCCTGTCACTAGTGCCGCTGAAGCAATTGCTCTATATATGCAGAATTCCGAGCAGTTAGATACCCGTATTTGGCTAAGCTCAAACGAAACACATGTTGGTGGCTTATTGTTGCAACGATTACCAGATTCTGGCGGACATGCTCATCTAGATCCTCAAGAGGCTGCCGAAGGCTGGAGCCGGATACAAACTCTGGGTGAAACCATTACTAATGAAGAGCTTCTAACCCTGGCCCCAGAAACAATTTTGCGGCGCCTCTTCCTTGAAGAGTCAACACACAGTGCAGTGCGCAGTTTCCCTCCACGAAAAATTCAGTTTGCCTGTCGTTGTTCTCGCAACAAAGTTGCTGATGTCCTCAGAATGCTGGGCGAAGAGGAAGTTGAAGGCATCATTGCAGAACAAGGCATGGTAGAAACTGCCTGTGACTTCTGTGGAAAGAGGTATGCATTTGATGCAGTAGATTGCCGCCAGGTGTTTAAAACCGATTTACTGAGTGATGCTACCCGACCACCATCAAGCGGCCATTAAATTTATTGTTTGATCGTGTTGGCTGTTGGTGATTTATCGTTGGGCAGAATTTGTACAAAAAACTCGCCATCTTTAATCATTCCATGCTCCACTCTGGCGCGCTCTTCAATTGCGCGAGTACCCTCTTTTAAGTCTTTGACATCACCTGCTAGCTTGGCGTTTCTCAAACTCAAGGCGCCATTTTTAGCTTCTTGAAGTTCGAGTTGCCGTTCCATATCATAGACCCGCAACCAGCCACCTTTTCCTAGCCACAGGGGATACTGAATTGCCATGAGCAATAGCAGCATAGAGTAGATGACAATCCGCATAATTTAAATAAAACGCAGTTGTGAACTAATCTAGCGCTTCAGGTTGTAGAAAACAGACTTACCAGGATAGCTAGCAACATCACCTAAATTCTCTTCGATGCGCAAGAGTTGGTTGTACTTGGCAATGCGGTCAGAGCGAGATAGTGAGCCAGTTTTAATTTGACCGGCATTGGTACCAACCGCAATATCTGCAATCGTACTGTCTTCGGTCTCACCAGAGCGATGAGAAATAACCGCTGTGTAATTTGCCCGCTTGGCCATTTCAATGGCAGCAAAAGTCTCCGTTAGCGTGCCAATTTGATTGATCTTGATCAGGATTGAGTTCGCTACGCCTTTTTCAATACCTTCTTTTAAGATACGTGTGTTCGTAACAAAAAGATCGTCGCCAACCAGTTGAATTTTTTTACCCAATTTCTGAGTAATGTCAGCCCAGCCATCCCAGTCGCTTTCGTGCATGCCATCTTCAATCGAAACAATGGGGAATTGATCCGCTAAGTTACCAAGGTAGTCAGAAAACTCGCTGGAAGTCAGATGGAGGCCTTCACCAGATAGATTATATTTACCGTCTTTATAAAACTCACTGGCTGCACAATCCAAAGCAAGCAACACATCCTCACCAGCTTGATAGCCAGCTCCTTCGATTGCTTTCATAATGGTTTGCAAACAATCGTGATTACTGGTGAAGTTAGGGGCAAATCCACCTTCATCACCAACTGTCGTTGGCATACCTTGAGCACCGATAATTTTCTTAAGTTCGTGGAAAATTTCAGCACCGCAACGCAAAGCTTCACGGAAGCTTTGGGCGCCAACCGGCATGATCATAAATTCTTGAATATCCAAGCTGTTATTCGCATGTGCACCACCGTTGACGATATTCATCATAGGGACAGGTAACTGCATGGAGCCTGAGCCACCAAAATAACGATATAAAGGCAGGCCAGCTTCTTCAGCTGCAGCTCTAGCAACAGCCATCGATACCGCTAAAGTTGCGTTGGCACCTAAACGTGCTTTGTTGTGGGTACCATCAAGTTCGTTGAGGGTGTGATCTAAAAAAGCTTGCTCGGTAGCATCAAGGCCCAAAATAGATTCTGCGATTTCGATATTGATGTTCTGTACCGCTTTGAGAACGCCCTTACCAAGATAACGGGCTTTGTCACCATCGCGTAGCTCAATGGCTTCACGTGAGCCAGTAGAGGCGCCTGAGGGTACGGCAGCGCGACCCATCACACCAGACTCAAGCAAGACATCGCACTCCACTGTCGGGTTACCCCGTGAATCTAAAATTTCTCTACCGATGATGTCAACAATGGCGCTCATCTAAATCTCCTCAGTACAAAATAAAATATAAATTACTTGAAACTGTCTTCTAAAAATGAGCCAGTCTTTTTAACCACAGAATCAATTGCTAGCAAAGATTCCAATAGCTCGCGCATATGCTTTAAAGGCACTGCATTAGGACCATCTGATAAGGCTTTTGCAGGATCTGGATGGGTTTCCATAAAGAGGCCACTAATACCAACAGCAATTGCTGCACGGGCTAATACAGGGATGAATTCTCTTTGACCACCGCTAGAACTACCCTGCCCGCCAGGCAATTGAACAGAATGGGTTGCATCAAATACTACCGGCGCATGTGATTCGCGCAGGATCGCTAGACTGCGCATATCTGAAACCAAGTTGTTGTAGCCAAAGGATGCGCCACGTTCACAAACCATAAATTGATCAGGCAGATTTTTTTCAGCGGCTGCAGCACGCGCTTTTTCAATCACGTTCAACATCTCATGCGGAGATAAAAACTGACCTTTTTTAAAATTCACCGGCTTACCACTTTGCGCACAGGCGCGAATAAAATCAGTCTGCCTACAAAGAAAGGCGGGCGTTTGCAAAACATCGACTACCTTAGCTACCGGTTCAATCTCGCTGATGTCATGAATATCTGTTAAAACAGGCACCCCAATCTCCCGCTTTACTTTAGCCAGAATCTCTAAGCCTTTTTCCATTCCTAAACCACGAAATGAGGTACCTGATGAACGATTGGCTTTATCAAAAGAAGATTTATAAATAAACGGGATTTGAAGAGCACTCGTTATCTGCTTAAGTTCGCCGGCAATATCAAGTGCTGATTGCTCCGACTCAATCACGCAAGGACCAGCAATTAAAAAAAATCGCTGTTGTAAGCCAACATCAAATCCACAAAGCTTAAATGTACTCATATCTTCTCCCTTATGCTGACTTTTTTAGGTCTGCATGTTGATGCAAGAGTGCAGCTTTAATAAATGCTGAGAACAAAGGATGGCCATCGCGTGGTGTGGAAGTAAATTCTGGGTGGAACTGAACGCCAAAGAACCAAGGATGCATAGAGCTAGGAAGTTCCATCATTTCTGGTAGGGATTCATTAGGCGTTCTTGCAGAGATAATCAAACCAGACTGCTCTAGACGAGGAACATAAATATTGTTCACCTCATAGCGGTGGCGATGACGCTCATTTACTTCAGATCCATAGATACTATTGGCCAGCGTCCCATCTTTTACAGGGCAGCGCTGTGAGCCCAGGCGCATGGTGCCCCCAAGATCAGAGTCATTACTGCGTTTTTCTACACGACCTTCACGATCGAGCCACTCTGTAATCAAGGCAACTACAGGATTGTCTGTTTCAGGGTCAAACTCAGTGCTGTTTGCCTGCGCAATGTTAGCCACATGTCTTGCAAACTCAATAACAGCTAACTGCATGCCTAAACAAATACCAAGATAAGGCACTTTGTTTTCTCGCGCATAACGAATGGCTGCGATCTTGCCTTCAGTGCCACGCTTACCAAAACCACCTGGAACCAAAATGGCGTCTAGCACCTTAAGACAATCAACTCCATCTTTTTCAATTTGCTCTGAGTCGATATAAGTAATATTCACACGGGTATGAGTATGAATACCTGCATGACGTAAAGCTTCAATCAAAGACTTATAGGATTCAGTCAACTCAACGTACTTACCAACCATGCCAATCGTCACTTCATATTGAGGATTGGCCATTTCATAAACTAAGTTAGCCCATACCGATAAGTCAGCTGGCTTAGCTTCAATTTGGAGTTCGCGGCAAATCAGATCATCCATGCCTTGGGCGTGAAGCATTTCTGGAATTTTGTAGATAGTATCCACATCCCAAACAGAGATCACAGCCTCTTCACGAACATTTGAAAACAGTGAAATCTTGGCACGCTCATCGGCTGGTATAGGGCGATCAGCACGACAAAGCAAGGCGGTAGGCATGATGCCGATCTCACGCAATTTCTGTACAGAGTGCTGAGTTGGTTTAGTCTTTAACTCACCTGCACTGCTGATGTAGGGAACTAAAGTCAAGTGTACGAATGCACAACTATGTAGGGGTAGCCGCAGGCTCATCTGCCTGGCGGCCTCTAAAAATGGCAGTGACTCAATGTCACCGACGGTTCCACCAATTTCACAAATGGCAATATCAGCATGACCGTCATGACTAGCTTTGGCCCCCCGCTCTACAAATGCTTGTATTTCATTAGTGATATGAGGAATGACTTGAACTGTTTTGCCAAGGTACTCGCCACGACGCTCTTTGCTAATGACGGACTCATAAATTTGGCCGGTGGTGAAGTTATTGCTCTTGCGCATCTTGGCAGAAACAAAACGCTCATAGTGGCCTAAATCAAGGTCAGTTTCAGCCCCATCTTCAGTAACAAAAACTTCACCGTGCTGCAGAGGACTCATGGTCCCCGGGTCAACGTTGATATAAGGGTCTAATTTTAGGAGGGTGACTTTCAGGCCGCGGGATTCGAGAATCGCGGCAAGCGAGGCAGCTGCGATCCCTTTCCCTAAAGAAGAAACCACACCACCAGTGACAAAAACGTATTTGGTCATCGCTTAAGCTCTGTTGGAAAAAGTAATTATAACGATAGCTAGGGAATAGTCAGGAAATGATGAGGCGCTAATATGATGGCGTTATCTATAGATTAAAGGCTAAAAAGATGAAAAAATGCTTCATACTGCTCTGCAACAGCTTGCTCCTTGCCACAATGCTCGGCCCCCATATTTCATTCGCCCAGGATTCGAGCTCAATTACTGGCCTTTGGAAGACTTTTGATGATGACACTAACGAGCCAGCTGCCCTGATTGAAATCACCGTCAAGGATGGGATTTATAGCGGGGTAATCAAAAAATTGCTTGATCCTAGCGCCTTACCAACTTGTGAAAAATGCACCGACTCCCGGAAAGGTAAGCCAGTTGTCGGTATGGAAATTCTGACAGGGCTTAAAAAGTTAGGTGAATCTTATGGCGACGGCCGAATTCTAGACCCTGATGACGGAGAAATTTACCGCACAGAGATGAAGCTCAAGGACCAGGGAGGCAAGCTTGAAGTGCGCGCCTATATCGGTATTCCTTTGCTAGGCAGAACCCAGACCTGGCTAAGGGAAAAGTAAGGTTAAAGACATGCGCTTGATATTTGCCATTCTGGTCAGCATCCTTTCCCTCTTTTATTTCCTGCCGTTTGCGA
>CAIMXN010000280.1 GCA_903845455.1 uncultured beta proteobacterium
CAAGCCAATATCACGCAAGCGGTTGTAACGCATGCTCACTGCAGCATGGCAATTTAAACAATAATTAACAAAGATCTTTGCGCCATTTTGTAATGAAGCATTTTTGCTCACACGATCTGGCGCCTTATCCAAGGGATAACCGCCTTCATTCGCATGAGCGATGCCACCTAAACCAAGAGCAGCAACTAAAAGAGTTACTTGGCAGATGCCCATCAAAGTTTGCAGAATTCGTTTCATACTAGTTCCTAATTTCTCTTTGCCAATTTCTCAGGCGTGAATTAATGGGCCTTAAAAGTAACGCGTGTTGGAACTGGCTTGAATGTACCAAGCTTGCTCCAAAACGGCATTCCCAAGAAGAAGCCCAGATAATAGATAGTGCAAATCTGAGAAACCTTTTCAAATATGGGTGATGGTGGCTGAATACCTAAGTAACCCAAGATCACAAAACTCACCACAAATACCCCATAAATATATTTATGGAATTCTGGGCGATAGCGAATCGACTTCACTGGGGAGTTATCTAACCAAGGCAAGAAGAACATGATTACAACAGAACCACCCATGATCACAACACCCCAGAATTTAGCATCTAAGGCATAGAAACCGCCGGCCAATACTAGCGCGATTGCTAGGCATAAACCTTTGACCTTAATATCTGTTGCGGTCTTCGCAAACAATGCCAAAATTACTGCTAAGAAAATCCACAATGGCAATAAGAAATTACTAGTAGTAGCACGTAGCATGGAATAGAAAGGCGTGAAATACCAGACTGGTGCAATGTGCAAAGGCGTTTGTAATGGATTTGCAGGTATAAAGTTATTTGCTTCGAGGAAGTAACCACCCATCTCTGGAGCAAAGAATACGATACAAGCAAAAATCATTAAAAATCCACCCAAATACATCACATCATGGACGGAGTAATAGGGATGGAATGGTATGCCATCAACCGGATGACCTTGTGCATCTAGATTGTCTTTAATTTCAACGCCATCTGGATTGTTCGAACCAACTTCATGCAATGCAAGGATATGGGCTACCACCAAACCAATCAATACCAATGGGATAGCAATTACGTGGAATGCGAAGAAGCGATTGAGTGTTGCATCACCAACCACATAGTCACCGCGTAACCATAAAGAAAGATCAGGACCAATGAGGGGAATTGCAGAGAACAAGTTCACGATCACTTGAGCGCCCCAGTAGGACATTTGACCCCATGGAAGCAAGTAACCAAAGAAGGCTTCACCCATCAAGCATAAGAAAATTGCACAACCAAAGATCCAAATTAATTCGCGTGGTTTGCGATAGGAACCGTAAATCAAGCCACGGAACATATGCATATAGACCACCACAAAGAACATAGAAGCGCCTGTGGAGTGCATATAGCGAATCAACCAGCCCCATGGCACTTCGCGCATGATGTACTCAACAGAATCAAAAGCCTTAGCAGCATCTGGCTTGTAGTTCATTGTCAAGAAAATACCTGTGACTATCTGCATTGCCATCACTACGATAGCCAATGCGCCAAAAATGTAGAAAAAATTCAAATTCTTAGGCGCGTAGTACTCACTCATATGCCTCTTAAAGGCCTCTGTCACGGGTAACCGTGAATCAACCCAAGCCATGACCTTCTGGGCTACTGAAGCGTCTGCTGGGACTTCTTTTTCGTGGAATGCCATTTATCTCTCCTTAGGCCTTCTTATCGTCGCCGATCAGAATCTTGGTATCGCTCAAATACATATGTGGCGGTACTTCAAGGTTATCTGGGGCTGGTTTGTTCTTGTATACACGACCTGCCATATCAAAGGTAGAACCATGACATGGGCAAAGGAAGCCTCCTGGCCAAGTATTTGGCAAGGAAGGCTGTGCACCGGCTTCAAATTTAGCGGATGGTGAGCATCCTAAATGAGTACAGATACCAACGACGACCAAGTATTCAGGCTTAATTGAGCGCCATTGGTTCTGGGCATATGGGGGCGTAAATTCGGATGGATTTCTCAAGGAATTAGGATCGGCTAAATCGCCATCCAATTTAGCAAGTTCAGTAACCTGCTCAGGGGTGCGACGCACTACCCATACAGGCTTGCCACGCCACTCTACAGTGCGCATTTCATCTGGCTGCATGCCAGTGATATCAATCTCTACGGCCGCTCCAGCGGCCTTAGCACGCTCAGAAGGCTCAAAACTATCTACAAAAGGATATAGGGCGGCGGCTGCACCAACGCCTCCAACTGCCGAAGTGGCGATCAACCAATTGCGGCGATCCTTATCCATACTGGGCTTGTCACTCATTTACAAAATTCCTCGAAAGAAGCATTTATAGGCGGAAATTGCTTAAAGGTAGCATTTTAAAGTAAAAAGTAGGGTAAGCAAGAAAGTTGTAGGGATAATCATGCGTTAATCTGTATTCAGGCTAAAAGGGAGGATTTATGAGCGTTTTAAAAGAGTTTCGCGACTTCGCCGTGAAAGGCAATGTAGTTGATTTGGCGGTTGGTGTGATTATTGGTGGAGCCTTTGGAAAAATCGTTGATTCCCTAGTCAACGACATTGTGATGCCGATTATTTCTACCCTATTAGGGGGTCATATCGACTTCACAAACTTATTCATTGTGCTTGGCAGAGTTCCGGAAGGCGCCCCTAGGACTTTTGATGCCCTCAAGAAAGCTGGAGTACCCATCTTTGCTTATGGAAACTTCATCACTATCTCCATCAACTTTATTTTGCTGGCTTTTGTCATCTTTCAAATGGTCAAAGTAGTTAACAAGATTCGGATCATGGATACGCCCCCCGCTCCACCAGCGCCGCCAACGCCTGAAGATATTGTTTTGCTACGCGAGATTCGGGACAGCCTCAAGAAATAATTACGACTCACGGCAAAAGTTCATCAACACAATCTAAGCGGTGATGTTAATGAACTAACTTAAGTAAAGCCTGAGTATTTTTTTCAATAGAAAATTTCTCAGCTACGTAATGTTTGCCTGCAACTGCAAATTGCTTGGCTAAGGCTGGGTTATTTAAAACCCATAATATTGCCGATGCCCATTCGTCTATGGCGCCAGGCTTTACCAATAAGCCCGTCTTTTGATGCAGGATGGTTTCTGGAATACCGTCCACGTCACTGGCGATGACTGGAACTTCAAGGTATTGAGCCTCAATCTGAAACATGCCCAATGGCTCCCTGAGCGAGGGCAAAACTGCCAGATCACTTCGCTTCAGTAAAGTCGAAATGCTAGATAAGTGTCCAGCAAGAAACACATTCTCAACTAGACCTAAATCATGAATCTGCTGTTCTAACAAAGATCGATCATGCCCATCACCGGCAATGACATAGCGAATATTGGGAAACTGATTGCGCACAATTAACAGCGCCTGCAAAATGGTTTGATGCCCTTTTTCGCCTCTGAGCACTGCGCCATGGGCAATAATCGGTCCAGGATGAACATCCAACCAATGGATCACAGGAGAGGGTAATGCGCCACTATCGGAGTCCAATTTAGCAAAGTTAACACCTGGATAGAGCACCTCAACCTTAAATGGATTAATCCATGTATTTACTAAAAATTTCTGACGCAAATGCTCGCTTGGCGTAAGCGTTTTTGTAAATAGGTAGTTATAGGCAAATGATAAAGGGCGCCCTTGCTGAAATGTCTTGATACGAAATAACTTAGGCAGTCGAATACCGAATAAAGCCGCACACCTAATCGCAATCACTGAAACCAAAGCATCCCTGCTACCATGGCACATCAATGCAATTGGTCGTAATTGTTGAATGAGTTTTATCAGTTGATAAATACTTTTGAGGTCCAAAGCATTTCTAAATCCAACCATCTCAACTTGCAAGCCTCGTGCTTGAGCCTGGGTAGCTATTGCACTTCCATCCCTGCATAGCAAAACAGTCTGATAACCGTGCTCATCTAAAGCATTCATCTGTTGCAAAGCCTGTAATTCTTGGCCGCCTAAATTGATAGATGATTCAGTGAAGAAAATATAAGGTTCAGATTGATTTAGGCGAGCTTCCATGGCTAAGACTTTAACTCAGGACAAGAAAAAACCCACTGCGTTTCCACAGTGGGCTTAATTTACAACTGAATTCTAAATTTAGTACTAGCCCATTATATTAACTGAGGCTAGCGTTAAATTAGAAAGTGTGACGGATACCAGTAGCGTAGTTCATACCTGACAAGCTAGAAATGGTAGAAACAGCAGCTGAGTTAGGGCTTGACTGGTTAAATGAGCCATAAGCTACGTACAAGTTTGTACGCTTGCTTAAGTAGTAGTCTGCACCCAACTGAGCAGTACGGAAGTTAGCATAAGCTGTACCAGCTTGAGCGTAGCTTGATTTACCCAAACCATATGTTGCATATACAGAAATTACTGGTGTCAACTGGCTACGTGCACCTAACTGGTAAGCGGAACGTGAAGTCTGGAAGTTGCTATCAACAGTTGAACTTGCTTTACGTGTGATGTACTGTGCATATGTTTTGACAATACCAAAATCATAAGTTGCAGCAGCGTATGTTTGGTTATCATTGACGTTATTACCAAAGTTTCCAGCTGTGCCGTTAGCCAAAATCATACCTGATGCAGCAGAACCAGTTGTTGCAGCCGCAACACCGTTTTGTGCTTTTACATTCTGGAAAGCAGCTACAACTTGCAACTTGTTCCAGATGTAATCAGCATTAATACCAAACGCTGTGTTGTTGTTTGCGCCGCTGTAAGCAGTACCTGATTGACTATTGCTTGATTGCGCATACATCACTCCAGTTGCGAAACCAGCGAAACGGTCAGATGACACCTTCAATACATTTGAAAGTCGTGTTACGTAAGCACCGCTGTCCGCATTAATGCTGATAGGAGCGCCGGTAGTTGCAGTACTTGTAATAGACGAAAATGCACCCTGACCAGTATTGTATGTGCCAGTAGAAGATTGCAAGTTTGTTGCGTATACAGCGTTACCAACTAAGTTGTTGTTACCAGCAGCATCAGTTGCTGATTGAACATCAAACATAGTTGTGTACTGAGTACCGACAGAAGCTGTAGCTAAACCATTCTTTTTCAAACCAACAAATGTTTGACGGTTAAATGCAAATGCAGAAGCAGCGCCATCAGGGTTCACGGCTGTCTCAAGTGTGAAGATAGCAGATGTACCGCCACCCAAATCTTCAGAGCCTTTGAAACCAATACGGCTTGTAGACTCAGCAGACTGACCAAAACCAGCTGAACCACCGTTGACCGCTGGACCACCAGTTACTGCTTGGGCGCCAGTAGTTGATGTGTTAAGTGCAGATGCCACACCGTTGTAATGTGAACCAACAAAACCAACGTCCAAGATACCGTATACGGTTACGCTGGACTGAGCTTGAGCAGCGCCAGCAAATGCTGTCATTGCTGCGATTGCTAATAGCGATTTTTTCATTCTTTAAATCTCCATAAATTGAAAGTAATGCCCAAATAAAATCGGGACCTATGAATTTTGCTTCTTTTGCCCCACTAGACTGGGGGTAAGAGTATTTAGGAGCTCTTTTTGCTTGTCAAAAGGTAGTTTTTTGGCTTTCTTCGTTGTATGCCGGCAACAAGACCTTTGTTTTCTGTCTTTTATCGCTTCTAGATGACAAAATTGTCATATGGCAAGCCGCGAATTCTTAAAAATCCTGAGCTCAGCCCGATTGGGTGATGTATCTGCGCAACAAAAATTAGCCTCAGCTTATTTAACGGGGGCATTTAAAACCCCCGTTCAACCCTCTAATGCCTTGATTTGGCTAGAAAAATCCTTTTTTTCTTTGCAAAATCAGATGCTTGGAGATCAAGGCTCAAATACCACTGAACTACTGCGGACTCTATCGCAGATTACCAGTATTCCACTTGCTGGCACCTTTAATTCCCCTGCTTTTGGCTTTGGCTGGGACTCTTTTTGGACATTAGCCACAACCGATATGGCTGATGATTCACAAGTTGCGGCCAAATGGCAACTCATCGACTTACTTATTAGCCCGGCTAACCAAGAAATCCAAGCCCCATTATTAGAGTGGCTAAAAAAGAGGGGGGTTTTTGTATCAATACCTACGCTAGCGGATCTAGATTTTGCTGACTTACAAAAATTAGCCAAGCAATATTTATTAGAACTAGCCGAGAGTGAATCTTCATTTACCACCCAAGCAAAAGAATTACTCATCAAACTCCAACCAAAGAATGTAGCTCTCTCATCGCTTTGGAGTGCCTGGCTTGAAAACCAAGACGAAGCTTCGCTCATTCAAGCGGCAGAGCTTGGTCTAACAATCGCTAAATTTACTTTGGGCCTGCGCTTAGCCCAACTCGATACGAATGCACCCGCAACTGTTTCAGAAAAAGAAGTTGGCAGTAAATCAAATGCCTCACTTAAAAAAGCAGCTCACTGGTTAGAGCTAGCAGCTAAAGATGGTGATCGTGATGCCTGGTACGCACTAGGTGAAATTTATCGCCGCCCACAATTTTCTGGATATAACGCCACTGAGAGTGATCGCTGCTTTGATAGGGCTGCTGACCTAGGGCATCCACAGGCACAATTTAGGAAAGGCGCTAACCTGTGGCGCAAGCGCGAAAAGATTGAAGAGAAGCTGCGTGGCCTGCAAGCATCCTATTGGGTGTGGCAAGCAAATCAGCAAAGCGTTCCGGAAGCAAAAGAATTACTCGGTAAAATTTTAGAAAGTTGTCCCAATCCTAAAAAAAATGGATGGCAGGAACTGGCTATACACGCAGAGCAAGCCCTCAATCATCATGCAGAACATAAGCTTGATGTAGATTGGATCTTGCTATGCCATCGCCTCATCATTGCTAATCAATTTAATTTCAGTAAGGCAGAATTGTTACTGAGTGAGGTAGGTCAACTCCAACATGAGCATTGTGTGGCGGTAGACATTCGTTGGGAGCTCCCCAAGATCTTGCCAAGACTGATTCAGATTGAAACTATTCAGCAACGCCGGGTATTGCTTGCCGCAGGAAAAGCATTTGCTGGCGCAGAACCAGATATCGAGGGTAATTTACGCCAAAGACGCTATCGCTTTGACAAAGTAACTACTTGGCTACAAGAAACGTTTAAAACTCAAGCAGAAGCAGAAGTGGCTTGAGTGTCATCCGCGGATGGTTTTGGTACATAGAATCTCGCTACCAAAAGACCTAACTCATACAGCAAAGTCATTGGCACCGCTAGTAATAGTTGTGACAAAACATCTGGCGGAGTCACAATCGCAGAAATAACAAAAGCACCCACAATTACATAGGGGCGGATTTCTTTAAGCTTGGCCAGTGGCACGATACCCATTCGCACCAATACAACTACAACTACTGGCACTTCAAAGGTAATTCCAAATGCCAGGAATGTTGTCATGGCAAAACTGAGGTAGTTATCAATGTCTGTTGACATCTCAGCCCCCAGCGGTGCGTTATAACTTGCCATGAATTTAAAAACGGTTGGGAACACCAAGAAGTAAGCGAATGCCATACCAATGATGAATAAGGAATAACTGCTCACCACCAAAGGCACAATGAGTTTGCGTTCATGCAGGTACAAACCAGGGGCTATGAAAGCCCATAACTGATACATCACCACTGGCAGCGCAATAATGAAGGCAACCAACATGGTGACCTTCATAGGCACGAAAAATGAACCCGTAACATCAGTCACGATCATCTTGCCCCCTGCAGGCAATGCCTCAAGTAATGGCTGCGCAAACAGATGAAAAATATCTGGGGCCCAATACACCAAGCTAAAAAATACCAGAATAATGGCTAGTCCCGCTTTAATAACGCGATCACGTAATTCAAACAAATGAGAAAGAAATGACTCCTGCAAGCCTTCGCTTGCCTCTGATGAGTTTGAATCTGAATTGTTTTGCGTCATGGTTTTATTGAGACTTACTTACTGCTGGCGCTGTGATGAAAGCGCTTCATTCTGGCTGCGCCAGATTGCACACGAGTCCTGATACCGGCTGAACGCTTAAACCAAACAGGTCTTGCCGCACGTCTTACGCCCCAACTATTTCGGCCTTGGCGCTTAGACTTACGCAGCACTTCTTTTTCATCCAGAAAAGGCTTTGTGAAATTATTGTCAAAGATATCTGCTTGGTCACTAAGATTACTACTGGCTTCTTGCGCAGTAGCATTAATGCTGTTCTCGACCTCTTTTAAGGCCGCACTACTTTCTTCGCGAAATTGTTTAAATTCTTCGACTGCCATTTGGCGATTGACTTCAGACTTCACATCCGCCATGTAGCGCTGAGCGCGGCCAAATAAATTGCCGGCCATGCGCGCTACTTTTGGTAAGCGCTCCGGACCCACTACCACCAGCGCGACTACAGCAATCAGTGCAAGTTTTGAAACTCCAAGATCAATCATGCGAGCTTATTCATTACCAATACACTTTCGCATCGATTGCTTACTTGACGTCTTTAGCTTGGACATCAACCGTTTTTTCTGCGGTTGCTGCGCCTTGTGGAATTTGCTCATTGGCTTGCTCTTTTGACTCTTCAGATGTCTTCATGCCATCTTTAAAACCTTTTACGGCACCGCCCAAATCTTGGCCGATATTGCGTAATTTTTTGGTACCAAATACCAACATCACGATAACCAACACAATTAACCAATGCCAAATACTGAATGAACCCATGCTTAATCTCCTAGGATGATTTATTCCAAGGACGCGGACCGCCCATCACATGCAAATGCAAGTGATAAACCTCCTGCCCTCCATCTGCACCATTGTTCACCATCAAACGAAAGCCGCCTTCTTTTCCAGGACGGCAACCCTGTTCTTTGGCAAGACGTGGTGCTAATTCCATCATTCTACCTAGCAATGGCACATCCATGGCTTCAGATGACTCCAGCATAGGGATATGCTTTTTTGGAATCATCAGAAAATGAATGGGTGCCGCTGGGTTGATGTCTTTAAATGCGTAGATCTCTTCATCCTCATACACCTTCTGGGAGGGGATTAGTCCTTGAGAAATCTTACAAAACAGGCAGTTTGGGTCGTGAGCCATGCAGATTAGCTATTACTTACTCTTTACCAGCAGCTTTTCTAGCTGCCTTTTCTTCAATGCCAGAGGTTCCCAATCTACGGTCAAGCTCGGCTATCACATCTTCTGGGCGCAAATTGAACTGAGACAAAGCAATTAAGCAGTGAAACCAAAGGTCTGCAAACTCTCCCACCAGAAGCTTTTGTTGCTCAGGGGCTAGATTCGCTTGACGGGCATCTTTGGCCGCCATCACAGCCTCGGTAGCCTCTTCCCCAATCTTCTTCAAAATCGCATCATCACCCTTGGAAAATAATAAGGCGGTATAGGAGATCTTAGGGTCTGCTTGGCCAGCTTTAAATGCATCGCGACGTTGGTCAACCACATCAGCTAAATGGGCTAGTGCGGAGTCTAAACTTTGGGAGGATTTATTGCTATTGTCCATTTTCATTCTTTTGATAACTACTGTGTCCAATCTTCCACCTTTAACTTCTGAACTCTTTTAAAAGCTTGATCATTTGTTACAAGGACAGCGCCAACCTGAGAAGCATGTGCTGCAATCTGCATATCTAGCTCCCCCAGCACATTACCTTTAGCCTCTAGCTCAGCCCTTAAGTTGCCATATTGTTCGGCAACAGCACTGTCCCAAGTCAACACATCTATTCTTTTTAAAAACTCTTGCACAACCTTATGAAGATTTTTAGAATGAGGTTTTTTAGCTAGTCCATAAAGTAGCTCAGCCTCAGAAATCACTGATAAGCATAGCTTATCCATTGGCAGGCTGGTAATTCTTTTTGAGACGGCTATATTTTCTTTAATAAAACTACTCACAGTATTGGTATCGAGCATATATCTCATCATTCATCGATTCCATCAAATGGGTCTCGATTTTGCGAACCCTGATTTCGATCTTTAGGGCTCAAGAAGTCATCAGGAATATCTGCGTTCTTCAGAGCCAAGAAAAAACCATCCCAATTTTCAGGTTTACGAGACAAGATTAAATCTCCGGTGGCAGGATCTTGCCTAATGAACACCTCTTTTTCTTGAAAGCGAAATGCCGCTGGCAAACGAATTGCCTGGCTACGCCCATTCATGAAAATTTTTGCTGTCTGACTCATTATCTTGACTCCTTGGTATATACCAAAGTATATACCATAATAGATTGATCTGGAGCAAATTTCTAGGCTTTTTGCTGCAAAATCAGCTCAGTCTTTACTGATTTTTTGCCAGTCAAGCTTAGTAGAATCCCACTTCCGAAAAAAACAACTGTGTTCGCCTGTGTGACAGGCTATGCCATCTTTTTGCTCTACCAGTAACAAGATAGTGTCACCATCACAATCCAAGCAAATTTCCTTCACTTTTTGCGTGTGGCCAGACTCTTCGCCCTTATGCCATAGCTTTTGTCTCGATCGAGTCCAGTAAACAGCTTCGCCTAAGCGCAAGGTTTCTAATAGTGCATCACGGTTCATCCACGCCATCATCAAGACATCACCACTACCGACTTCTTGAGCGATGACTGGCACAAGTCCTTGTTCATTCCAGGTAACGGCTTCCAGCCATGGACCTGGTTCAACGGAGTCAATTGGAGTGAATGTGCTCATACTTGAACTTTACAGCGATTCTGCTTTGCTGACTTTTAAATACGGACCGGAATGCCTCGAGCGGCCATATATTCTTTTGCCTGCCCAACGGTGTATTCACCATAGTGAAAAATACTGGCGGCTAACACTGCATCGGCATGCCCTTGCGTAATACCATCAACCAAATGCTGTAGATTGCCCACCCCACCCGACGCAATGACAGGCACGCTCACTGCGTCACTAACGGCAGCAGTTAATGCCAAATCAAAACCATCTTTACTGCCATCACGATTCATACTAGTTAATAGGATTTCTCCAGCACCTCGTTTAGCAACTTCCGTAGCCCAATCGACTACATCAATACCAGTCGCGGTTCTGCCGCCATGGGTAAAGACTTCCCATTTGCCTGGCGCAGTTTGTTTAGCATCAATTGCCACCACAATGCATTGGGAGCCATAGTAAGCGGCGGCATCTGAAACCAAATCTGGATTGGCTACTGCAGAAGAATTCATACTTACCTTATCTGCACCAGCATTGAGTAAACGGCGAACGTCAGCCACTGCACGTACCCCACCACCCACTGTCAAAGGAATAAATACTTGTGAGGCAACATCTTCAATGATGTGCAAAATCAGATCGCGCCCGTCGGAAGTCGCAGTAATGTCAAGAAATGTCAGTTCGTCAGCACCTTGTAAGTCATAACGACGCGCAATCTCGACTGGATCACCCGCATCTCGCAAGCCAACAAAGTTCACACCCTTAACAACACGACCTGCTGTGACATCGAGGCAAGGAATAATTCGTTTAGTGAGCACTAATAGACACGCTAGATGATTTTCTTAACAAATTTGAGTGTTAACTCATCTGCATATTTTTGTGCTTTAGCAAGGTCAAGATCGCCAGAGTAAATAGAGCGGCCAGCGATCACACCCATGATCCCTTCATCCTCAACTTTACATAGAGACTCAATATCTTTGTTGTTCGATAAACCACCACTGGCAATAATCGGAATGCGCACTGCTTGCGCTAACTTCACTGTGGCATCAATGTTGACACCCTTGAGCATGCCATCGCGCCCAATGTCGGTATAGATAATGGCTTCAACACCATAGTCTTCAAATTTCTTGGCTAGATCAATGACTTCATGTCCCGTAATCTTGCTCCAGCCATCTGTCGCCACTTTGCCATCACGGGCATCTAACCCCACCATGATGTGGCCAGGAAACGCTGTACATGCGTCTTGAACAAATCCAGGACTCTTTACTGCTGCAGTACCAATGATGACGGTGCTAATACCGTCGTCTAATAAACGCTCAATCGTTTCTAAGTCCCGAATGCCGCCACCTAACTGGACGGGGATCTCATCTCCCACTGCTTTCAGAATTGATTTAATCGCGGACTCGTTTTTAAGCTTGCCAGCAAATGCGCCGTTGAGATCAACTAGATGCAAACGACGCGCGCCTTTGCTAATCCAGTGTGTCGCCATAGCGCCAGGGTCTTCAGAAAAAACCGTGGCTTTATCCATATCACCCTGTTCGAGTCGAACACAGTGGCCGTCTTTAAGATCAATTGCAGGAATCAGCAGCATATTAGAAAAATTTTAAGGTTGCCAAGAAACAAAATTTTGATAAAGCTTCAATCCGTATTCTGCACTTTTTTCCGGATGAAATTGTGTTGCAAAAATATTATCTCGCGCCACAGCAGAAGTAAACCGTTCACCATATTCAGTTGAGCCGGCAATATCTTCCTGGCGTTGCGGTACAACATAATAACTATGCACAAAATAGAAACTCGTTAAATCAGGAATACCAGCCCAAAGCGGATGTTGCTTATCTTGGCGCACTTGATTCCAACCCATGTGTGGCACTTTAAAGGCAGACCCGTCAGGCTGTTTTTTCCCAAGCAACTCAAAGCGCCTAACTTCCCCAGGAATCAAGCCAAGGCATTTGGTCCATTGATTATTTTCAGTAGCCCTGACCTCGGCACTTTTATCGCAGAGCATTTGCTCGCCCACACAAACACCTAAAAGTGGTTTATTTTTGGCGGCATCTAAAAGCGCTTCCAGTAAACCAGATTCTTCTAAATGCTTCATACAGTCGGGCATTGCCCCTTGACCCGGCAATACAACTCGATCGGCAGCAGTAATTTCTTCTGGCTTATGGGCAATCAGAATATTGTCATCAGGGGCCACATGATGAAAAGCTTGATATACGGAACGAAGATTTCCCATTCCGTAATCAACGATGGCAATGGTTTGCGCCAACTTTTAACCTATCTCTATTGTTTTCGACTGGGCAGCTAGAAGCGTTCTAGATTACAGGCTGCCTTTAGTTGAAGGAACAACACCAGACGCACGGGGATCTATTGCTAAGGCCATACGCAAAGCACGGCCAAAAGCTTTAAATACAGTCTCAATCTGATGATGGGCATTAATGCCTCGTAAATTATCGATATGCAGGGTTACCCCGGCATGGTTTACAAAACCACGGAAGAACTCAATACTGAGATCTACATCAAAGTCACCCACCCGTGCCCGAGTAAAGGGCACATTGAACTCCAAGCCTGGGCGACCAGAAAAATCGATCACAACACGGGATAAAGTTTCGTCCAATGGCACATAAGAGTGACCATAACGGGTAATACCTGCTTTATCGCCTACTACTTTAGCAAAAGCCTGTCCCAAGGTAATCCCCACATCCTCAACGGTATGGTGATCATCAATATGGGTATCGCCATTGGCGACAACCTTTAAGTCGATCATGCCGTGACGGGCTATCTGATCAAGCATATGATCCAAAAAAGGAACGCCGGTGGCCAATTCAGCCTTACCAGTGCCATCTAAATTGATGGCAATTTGAATTTTGGTTTCCGAAGTATTTCGGGTAACGTCGGCTTGCCGCATGCTTCGTTGCGCCGCGAGGCGAAGTGTTGATTGAAGCCTCATAATATCATTGCTAGTACCAATGTAAGTACTGGATTTAATTCATTTTCCTGCTGTTTTTTGACTTGAGTACCCCCATGAGCCGTTTTTGGAGCCCCGTTTTAGAGACCCTTACCCCCTACGTTCCTGGGGAGCAACCGCAAATGCAGCGGCTAGTAAAGCTCAATACCAATGAAAGTCCCTATGGGCCATCCCCCAAAGCGCTTGCTGCAATTCATCTACAGACTACAGATGATTTACGCCTATATCCAGATCCAGAAGGTGTAGCCCTCAAAAAAGCCATTGCTAACTTGCATGGCTTAGATCCAAAACAAGTATTTTTGGGAAATGGCTCCGATGAAGTCTTGGCCCATGTATTCCTAGGATTGCTCAAACAAAAAAATGCAGTCTTGTTTCCAGATATCACCTATAGCTTCTACCCCGTCTATTGCAAGCTTTTCGGGATTGAATATAAAACCATCCCTTTAGGATCAGAATTTGAGATCAAGGTAGCCGACTATCCAGTGCCCAATGGCGGCATTATTTTTCCCAATCCCAATGCCCCTACAGGCAGAGCGATCCCAAGAAAAGATATTGAAGCACTCTTGGCTAAAAATAAGGACTCGGTGGTCGTGGTTGATGAAGCTTATGTCGATTACGGTACAGAGTCTTGTATTCCATTGCTGCGCGGTGCAAGCTGTCCAGAAAATCTACTAGTTGTTCATACCCTCTCTAAATCTCGTGCCCTTGCAGGATTACGGGTGGGGTTTGCAGTAGGTGACCCAGCATTAATTGAAGGCTTAGAGCGTGTCAAAAATAGTTTCAACTCTTATCCACTCGGACGTCTAGCGCAAGCTGGGGCTGTTGCCGCCATTGAAGATCAGGCGTACCTAGAAGAAACTTCAGCCAAGGTCATGCAAACGCGCGCGCACCTTGTGAAAGAACTTCATTCATTAGGCTTTGATACTCTTCCCTCAACAGCTAACTTTATCTTGACTCGTCATTCAAAACATGCCGGGGCAAAACTCTATCAAGCATTACGTGATCGGGGCATCATCGTGCGGCACTTTAAATCACTACGAATTGAAGAGTTCTTGCGCATCACGATTGGTACAAACGAACAAAGCAATGAATTACTCACTGCACTAAAAGAAATTTTAGCAAGCGCTTAATTTATTTTTTTGTTACTTCAGATTTTATTTTTTAGCCGCATCTCAGCTGCACGGGCATGGGCTTGCAAGCCCTCACCATGAGCAAGTGTGCTAGCTACTGCGCCCAATGTTTGAGCGCCAGCTTCACTGACTTCAATCATGCTTGAGCGTTTGATGAAGTCATAAACACCCAGCGGTGAAGAGAAGCGTGCAGTACGTGCAGTTGGCAATACATGGTTCGGACCAGCACAATAGTCACCAAGTGCTTCACTGGTGTAATTACCCATAAAGATGGCGCCTGCATGACGGATCAATTCAGCCCACTTGCGTGGTTCAACAGCACATATCTCTAAATGTTCGGCAGCAATGTCATTGGCAATCTCACACGCTTCAGACATATCTTTTACCTGAATTAATAAAGCACGATTGCTTAAAGAAGCTTGAA
>CAIMXN010000281.1 GCA_903845455.1 uncultured beta proteobacterium
TCAGAGATCTCAGTTTTTGACGTTTTGCTTGTGGAGTGATATTCATTTTGCAAAACTCCAATCCGGATTATTTTTGAGAAACGGAATCAAGCCACCTGCTTGGATCAACGATAGAATCTCGGCAGGCAAAGCTTGTGCCTGTAAATGCACGCCACTTGAGGTCTGAACAACGCCGCTCTCAAAGTTAACGGTTACAGTGTCACCCTCTTTAATCAAAGAGGTGTCGCACTCCAATATCGGCAATCCGTTATTAATAGCATTGCGAAAAAACTGGCGACCAAATGAATTTGCAATGATGCCTTTCACTTGCATCATTAACAATATGTGAACCGCTTGTTCTCGAGAAGAATTAATCCCGAAATTTTCACCAGCAATCAGAATGCCACCACGTGACTCCAAGATTCTCTTACTTAGATTAGGGCTTAATTCATTAAACGCCACGCTAGCAACATACTCAACGCTTTTCCCCGTCAAGTACTTGCTCGAGCAATGAAGATCGGTATTAATGTCGTCTCCCAGAACATAAGCAATGGCAGAAGTGTCATGTAAGTTCATTACTCCCATGATGAAGCCCTCCAATCGCCACCGACAACTGTTCGGGGGTCTGTAATAAAGCCAGTCAGGGCGGATGCCGCAACCGTTGCAGCTGAGCCAAGCCAAATTTCTGAATCTGGATTAGATAAACGTCCCTTGAAATTACGATTTGCAGTTGAAATCACAGTATCCCCATTCCCCGGCACAAGATGATTCGTAATGCCGACGCACGTGCCACAACCTGCGGCTTCAAAAGAGGCGCCGGCCATCGTCAAAATTTCAATTAAGCCTTCACGCAAAGCATCGATATATATTTTTCTAGAGGCCGGTGTGACAATCATGCGCACACCATTGGCTAACTTCTTTCCCTTTAGGATGGCAGCTGCCTGACGAATATCATCTAAGCGACCATTCGTGCAGGTGCCAATCAGTGCAAACTGAATGCGCTGATTGCTGACCTCGTGTGCAGCCACAATATCATCGACCCGATGCTTCCTGGCAACTTGAGGGGCTAAATTCTGAACATCAACTTCAATATGCTGCGAATAAGTAGCATCACTATCTGCAAAAACAGGTTTAGGCGGTTTAGCGCCATGGGCAGATAGCCACTTCAGAGTTTTTTCATCTGCTTCCAAGATCGCGGCTTTTGCACCTAACTCTGCAGCATGATTACAAAGCGTCATACGGTCATCAATATTCATCTGAGCCACAGCCTCACCAACATACTCAATGGCTTTGTAATTAAGCCCTTCAGCTCCAAAACGCCCAAGCATATGCAGAGTTAAATCTTTCGCCCAAACTCCAGGCTGTAATACACCATTTAGTCGAACTTTAACTGTCTCTGGAACGCGAAACCAGAGTTTTCCAGTTGCCATGACCGCTGATACATCAGTCCCCTCAATACCAGTACCAAAGGCATTGAACGCGCCATAACTTACAGAGTGGGTATCCGTCCCCACTACCAAATCTCCGGCAGTTAGATGCCCACCTTCAGGCATGACTTGGTGACAGATACCATCACCAATGTCATAGAGTTTCGTGCCTGCATTTTTCGAGAACTCCCGCATCTGCGTATGAATTTCAGCAGCCTCTAAGTTGGGTGGTGGTGAATAGTGATCCATCACCAAAGCCGTATTTTTTGCAAATACCAAATCTTTGACACCAATTTTGTTAATCATCTTGATCGTATTACTAGCTCGAGTATCGGTGACCATTGCAAAGTCAACTGAACAGACCACGACCTCTCCAGCATTAACAGCAGGCACATTGGCGTGCTTTGCTAAAATTTTCTCGCTGATTGTGTAACCCATTTAATCTACCGTTCTGTTAAGTTGATGTTTTTAATGATTCTTCCCCACATCTCATTTTCCGACTTCACAATGCTTGCTAGTTCTTGAGGTGTTGAGGGTGCAGCCTCCAAATCAACCGTATGTAGCCGATCTATCGTGCCAGGGTCTTTTAGAGTTGCAGTGATCGCTTGGTTGAGTTTATCGATGACTGCAAGAGGAACCTTCGGCGGAGCAATAAACGCATACCAATTCAGCGCCTGATACCCTGGATAGCCTTGCTCAGCGACTGTCGGAACATTACTAAGGCCAGGAATCCGTTTGGGACTAGTCACTGCAATAGCCCTGAGCTTGCCGCCATTAATCATTGGCACAGCTGTTGGCGTGCTGGCAAAAATCGCAGTAATATTGCCGCCCAGCAAATCAGTCATCGCAGGGCCACCGCCCTTGTAATTGATATGCTGCGCACTCATGCCTGTGCGCGCTTTTAATAACTCACCAGCTAAATGACCAGTACTGCCATTGCCAGAGGAGCCAAATGTCACAAAAGCATTTTTATCTTTACCGAGAGCAACATAGTCCTGTAAGGATTTAATGTTTGATTCGGTCCTCACTACCAAGATATTGGAAAAGTTCACCCCCTGAGAAATCATACTGAAATCGAGCAAAGGATTAAAACTTGTTCCACCCGGCATATGCGGATTGATGGCCATAGAACCAACAGTCGTCAACATGATGGTGTAACCATCGGGATCGGACTTGGCGAGGATTTCACTCGCTAGATTGCCACCTGCACCAGGTCGGTTATCAATGACTACTGATTGCCCTAGTTTCTCGGCGAGCTTAGGCACAATTAATCTCGCTGCAGAATCTGCGCCTCCGCCAGGAGCAAATCCAACAATCAGTCGAATGGGTTTATTGGGAAAATTTCCTTGGGCTTGAGCACACTGCCCCAATACTCCAAAAACTATCCCTATCAAAATCAACGATGGGAAAAACACTCTCAAAAGGAATGCTCTAGACCAGACCATCACCTTATCTCCAATATATCTTTATATATTGCAATATTAGCTGAAGTTCACTTCATTCGTAAAATGAGTGCCTCCCCAAACGAAGAAGGCTCTAGTATTTTGACTAAAGCGTTCACAGACTA
Organism: uncultured beta proteobacterium; assembly: GCA_903845455.1. Lineage (GTDB taxonomy): Bacteria > Pseudomonadota > Gammaproteobacteria > Burkholderiales > Burkholderiaceae > Polynucleobacter. The sequence goes on from CAIMXN010000281.1 coordinate 2,974, forward strand.
ATTAAATGGCGTTGGCACTCCATGGCGCCTACCTAATTCCACGATATAGCCATTTAGAAAATCAATTTCAGTTCTCTTCTTTTTCGCCAAATCTTGCGCAGTAGAGGAAACCTGGGCAACTGGGTAATAGAACAAACAATAGATAGTCAAACACTGCTACTGGCTGATTTGAGCTAGTTGGGGCAATGTAGGTAATTAGGCACTTCTCGACCCAAGGCGGACGGTGGCCAGAAAGCAAAAAACCCACCGCAGTGGGTCAATGCTTTGCTTCTAAATATATTTGAAGCTATAAAACCGTAAAGCTTATTTCACAGCAGAGTATTCAAAGCAGTAGGCGGCATAACTATTGATCCAATGAGAAAAAGTGCCATCACTACCCCGTGCTGAACCACATCCCGATATAGTATTCCCAGATACGGTCATTGGAAGATCATGAATTTTACTAGCCATTTGTAATTGCTTGCCATCCTGAGACAGGGTGCCAATATATTTCCATTCGCCTCGTGGAGATTTCAACAAGAACTCTAAATGACGCCCTTCTTGACGAAGAACAGTGAGCGTTCTCGCCTCATCCACCACATTCCATCCTTTTGGTGCTTTAGCATGATTTGGGTTAATAAAACTTTGTGCCCCTATCGAAGTACTGGTTATTTTTCCACGCCACTCTTTTGGCAGTGTGGGTACATTCTGTGCAATTGCTGGAGGAGTTGTGCCTGCTCTGAAGTCAACGCAATAAGCTTGGTAGTTATTGAACCAATGAGTAAAGCTTCCATCCATCCCCCTGCTTAAAGCACAACCTGATATTTTGTCTTCTGCAATAGACCATATCCCAGTAGAGCTTCCAGAACTCACTTGCATTTGCTTCCCATCAGCTGAAAGCATGCCAATAAACTTGGACTCAGCACGAGCGGATTTATAAATAAACTCTATATGTCGCCCCTCTTGACGAAGAATAGTGATGGTCCTAGGAGTTTCATCATGCATAGTCCACCCTTTGACAGCCTTATCTTTACCAATATTAGCCTCATGGTTGGGTACATGTCGATTTGGGCCTCCAATATTAGTAGCCGAAAGATTTCCCGTCCATACTTTTGGCAAAGTAGCAACGGCTTGTGTAGATGGTGGTGTCGCTGTAGTGCCGACGGTGTATTCATCACACCAGGCTGAATAACTACCAAGCCAATGACCAAATAAACCATTCGTACCACGACTAGTCCCACAACCAGTAATCTTATCGCCTGAAATTGTAAAAAGACCCGTAGCTTCTTTAGAGGCAATTTGAATTTGTTTGCCATCAGCTGATAGA
>CAIMXN010000282.1 GCA_903845455.1 uncultured beta proteobacterium
GCCTACTTCCCACCCTTCCATTTGCTGCACAAGCAATTGAACTTAACGAAGCCAACCTTCAATCCGGCAAGGATGCCACCCGAATTCTCGCTCAATATGCGCTAAACACGCAATATGAAGATATCCCCCCCAACATCAAACGAGAAGCTATTAGATCTTTTGTGAACTATGTTGGCGTAACTGTTGGCAGTTCTCGCCATAAGGCGATTGATATCTGCATCGAAAGTTTGGGGCCGGTGTCAGGATCAAAGCAAGCCAGCATCTTAGGTCGCAGTGAACGCTTTGATATCCTCAATGCTGCTTTTATCAATGGCGTTGGTAGTCATATCTTAGATTTTGATGACACTCATTTACTAACCAATGTACATGCCTCAGGACCGATCGCCTCGGCACTCCTGGCCTACTCTGAGTTCAAGCCTGTGAGCGGCAAAGAATTCATGAATGCATTCTATCTTGGCGTTGAACTCACAATTCGCCTATCAAATGCCCTAGCACCAAACCACGCAGACATTGGTTGGCACGTTTCTGGTACACACCCAACTATTGGTGCGGCAGCTGCAATTGGTAGACTGATGCGCTTGACTGAAGAGCAGATGATTTGGGCTCTTGGGCTTGCAGCCTCACAACCTGTAGGCTTTAGAGATTCTTTTGGATCTATGAATAAGAGCTTTAATCCAGGCAGAGCTGCATCTAATGGACTATTTTCAGCTTTGCTAGCGCAGAAAGGTTTCACAAGCTCGAATCAAATGATTGAATCAAGAATTGGCTGGGCTAATGCCATGAGTACAAAACAGAATTACTCGGAACTACTTGATGGTTTAGGTACTCGTTTTGAAGTTTCCAAAAATACCTATAAACCATTTGCTTGCGGCATTGTGATTCATCCTGCCATTGATGCCGCCATTCAATTACGCAACCAATACCAACTTCAGCCAGACCAAATAAAATCGATCTTGATCAAAGCGAACCCTTATGTCTTAGAACTTACCGGCAAAAAATCCCCACAAACCGGTCTTGAAGGTAAGTTCAGCGTCTATCACTCAGTTGCTATCGCCATCATTGATGGTCGTGCCGGAGAAAAGCAATATTCTGATGCAGCCGTACTTAACCCAAAAACCATTGCACTGAGAGAAAAAATAACGGTCGAAGCAGATCCAAATCTACCCAAGAAATCCGGTGAAGCTATTATTACTTTGAATGATGGTCGAGTGCTTAAAAAGTATATTGAAAGTGCTATTGGCGGTGTAGAGAATCCTTTAAGCAACGAGCAGCTTGATGCTAAATTTTTAGACCTCACTGAAGATATTTTGCCGCGCAGCAAAAGTAAATTACTACTTCAAAACTGCTGGAACATGGGTTCCATAGCAAGCGCTGGTAACTTTGCAAAATCAACTACTGTCTAAAAAATTAGATGACTGCTCCAGCACACCAATCTTTTGTTGCTCTGCGCATTCCAGCATTTAGAGCACTTGTATCATGCTACTTGCTTACCATGCTGGCGGATAACATCGAGCATGTTATTAGCTATTGGATGATGTTCCAAAAGTTTCATTCTCCGGCGCTCGGCGGATTTGCAGTGATATCACACTGGCTACCTTTCTTAGTATTTTCTGTGCCTGCAGGTGCATTAGCAGATTATGTAGACCCTAGAAGACTTATTCAAGTTGGTATCGTCATGTTTATTGGCTGCTCACTCTGCTGGGGTTATCTTTTCCTTACTGATACCTTGGAGCTATGGCATGCCATCTGCCTTCTAGTGGTTCATGGCTGCTCTGGCGTACTCTGGCAAACAGCAACCCAAATTATTCTTTACGACGTAGTTGGTAAAGAGAAGTTACCCAGCGGCATTCGAATTTTGGCAACCACACGATATCTTGGCCTCTTGGGCGGCCCTGCAATTGGGGCAATGATTATGCTGGCTGTGGGTCCTGAATTTGGAATCCTACTAAACGCGTGTTTTTATTTGCCTAATCTCATTTGGCTTATTCACGCCCCTTGTGGTCCTAAATTTAGAGCTGCCGTGATTGCAGTGCCTCGTGCATTTAGAGGGCTGAAAGATATCCGTCTGACTGCGATTGAAATTCGTCACGAGCATAAAATTCGCTCGATGATTTTTATGGCTGGTGCAGCATCTTTCTTTATTGGCAATAGCTATCAAGCGCAGATGCCTGGCTTTGCCAATGACTTGGGACACGGTGACCCAGGTATTTTATATAGCATGCTCCTGGCAGCCGATGCCGCTGGAGCGCTATTGGGTGGGCTAGTACTGGAAAGTTGTGGCGGCATTCTGAAGACCTCGCCAAAGACTGCTTTAATCCTCGCTATCCTTTGGTGCTCCTCTTTGTTGTGTTTTGCCCTTTCTAATCAGTACATTCTTTCACTAGTATTCTTGTTTATTGGTGGATTCCTAGAGCTGTCATTTAATTCTATGGCTCAGACCATCGTTCAAATGAATGCCCCACTAGAAATTCGTGGGCGAGTCATTGGACTTTTTAATATGTCCGCAATGGGCATGCGGGCTGGAGCGGGAATCACTGTAGGCCTGATGGGCGGCTTGATTGGTATACATTGGTCGCTAGCGATTTCAGCGCTTTGTTTAATTCTGGTGACTGGCGCTCTTTATCGACGCTTCCATGAGCGCCTATAAACTCTCACGATTTAGGATATAGCCACTTATAAACTAAATTAGTACACCATGGCATTGCCCAATAAGTCGCAATTCCAACGATGATGAGTGCAGACGTTGCTTGATAAATAGTGAAAACATTTGAAATCTCTAGGTAATGAAATACCGGCAATAGGCTTGCTGGGATTACCACGGATAAGGGCCATATCACCGCAGTTGTCAGCAACCACTGCTTCCATCTAGGTGGAGCCATAGAGCTTGGTGTAAACCAAAAATCAATGCCGCTACGCATCTCAAAATGTTCTTGCTTACTCAGGTATTTATAAGATTCAGCTGCAATTTCTTTTCGAACCTCAGAGTCCTGCCAATCTTTAGCCTCTTGTGCAGAATGAAAACGTACTGCAATCGTAAATTCTTTACTACCTTTAGAGGGTTTAATCACCTGTACCCCTAAGTGCCCCGGAAATTCTGCAGCTTTAAACATCAATTTTTTTAGCCACTGCTCATACTCAGCATCCATACCGGGCTTTACAAAATGGCGCACAATAAAAAAGACGCCGCTATCCGTCTCGCATCGATCTTCTCTAGTCACATTATGTATAGGGATCATCACGTCAACTCCACTAGTATTACTCACTCAGATAAGATACCTGAACCCTGATCAGTAGATTTGATCCAAATCAAATATGTCAGCTATCTAGCGTCAAACATTTTTAATGTGAGAGCCCATCAAATACAATTCGACCATTGACTAGGGTGAGCAAGGATCGAGTTTGATCAAGCTTGTCGATTGGCACATTGAAGTAATCTTGATTTAAGACAGCTAAGTCAGCTTTAGCACCCACTTGAATGAGACCTCTCTCAGGCTCCTCAAAAGAGTACCAAGCGCTATTTTGCGTATACATCCTTAAGGCTTGGGCGCGATCGGGTCTTTCCACCGAATTGCCTAAGACAGTACCGCCAGCCGTCTTCCCACTGATGAGCCACTGCAAAGCAGTAAAAGGTCTATAGGTCATGACACGATGCGCATCCGTACCCATGGCAACCTTCATGCCAAGATTCGTAGCAAAACGAATACGTGGAACTTGCATGGCTAGCTCGCTACCACGCCGCTCAACAAAACGCTCGCCTTGGTAATAAAAAGAATCTTGCACTAACCATCCCAATCCAAGGCTACTCATCCTCAGCAAGGTCTCCTCACTCGCATCATTGAGGTGGGCAATAGACCAGCGTAAATTCTGCATAGACCTCCGCGCATTCACCCTCTCAATAACATCTAAAAGATAGCCTACTGATTGATTGTTATTCCAATGAAGCGTTACTGTTAACTGATGATCATTAGCCCAATTTAAAACTTCCTGTAACTCCTGCTGCTGTTCAACGCTTGGTTTTTCATTGTTGTACATTCCCCATGTAACATTTTCACCAATGCCATTCCAGCGATAAAACTCCTTTTTTTTCTGCAGATCCTCAAGGCTCACCATGGATTTAAAATCGCTTAATTCAGTAGCTCGCCTCGGAGCGGACAAAAAATATCTTAACTTCAGACTCAGCTCTTCATTAAGAGCCAGTTGTTGAACTGCTTTATATGCGGATAGGCTCAGGTTATATCCACCAGGATCAAGAACACCTGTGATGGCATTACGACTGAGCTCTAAGAAAAATTCTTTACTGCCTTTTAGCTGGCTCTCAAAACTGGGTTGCGGTAACAATTCAAAAATATCACTAACAGTTCTTGCATCCCCATAAAACCAACCCGTAGGCTGCTCCTGACCCTGATGAAACTTTGTTTCAACTTTTAAACGGGCCAATAATTGTGCGGGGATATCTAATGTCTTATTCTCAAGAAAGCTGGGAGATATTAAAAACCCGTCGTACAAATATTGGATATAAAAGGGGTGACCCATACTCGCAGCCTGAACTTCTGCCAAACTAGGCTTACGTTTTTCAACAAATTGCTGATCGGTCCAGCCACCCGCTACAACTATCCAAGCACCAGCCGGCAAAGTCTGAGCATGAGCCTTTAGAAGGGCTAAGGCCTCGGGAATAGTATGAATATCAGCCCAATCAACTTCAGACCCAAAATACAGCCCCGCACGAATTGCGTGGATATGCGAATCAATGAGTCCTGGAATAAGTGTCTTCCCGTCTAGATCCATCACCCGTGTTTGCTTGCCAATATACCCATTGATGACCTGTGCACTATCAATAGCTAAAATTCGGTCGCCAGAAATAGCTAAAGATTGGATTGAAAGCCGATGAGGTTCAAATACCTTGCCATTTAGCAGTACAAGATCAACTGGAGCGTATTGGACATGCTGCGAAAGTACGTCATTGTGAAACGGTAGTACAAACAGAAAAACAAGGAGCCACCTTTTAAATGACGCTATTTTGCATTTGCTTGCATTAAGCAATCTGCCTCCTGATACTTTATACCGCTCACCGTTCTTACGAGTATTTTTTGAAACTGATAGCCCGCCTTCTCACAATGAATGCCTATCTCTTCAGGCTTTGTATTTTTGTTGTAGTGGGTTCGATACACGCCAAGGACATTGGAAGCAACCTCGATCCTAGGCCCTTTTTTGGCCTGCAAAATAACAGTTGCGCCGCGAAGATTTACTCCCCTTTGGTCTCTCACAAACCCAAAATAAGCAGGTCCAGCTTCAGCTGAATCATCGCCATACTCATACTCGCTGCCGCCGGCGATCCCTAGCACTGGCAGAATTCCAAGAAAAAAGAAGATAAATTTTTTCTGCATGGTTTATCGCCAATAAAATTTCAGTGAAAAAACTAAGGGAATCAAGAGCGCAATTGGCAAGACCCATAAATACTGTAATAACAAGGTCCAAAAATGACTCTTTTCTGGAATGAGCTTGGTCATCACCATGCTCAGCAATCCAGAAAATGCAGTTGCTGTAGCAAGCCAACCATACCAATACATGCCAGGGCCTAGATCATTACTCATGGGGGCCCAGCCCCAATAAAACTCATTGACCGCTGGGAAAAATGTGAACATCGGCAAACGATATAGGTCCGCTATGAAATACACAATAGGTGCAATAGCACTAAATAGGAGGCATTGATTCAGTTGACTGTTCTTCATGATCCAAACCCACGGACATTGTTGACAACATGTCCTACTAAAAATGAAAACCAGCAAATGATAGCTAATATAGTTGTTAAATAGCTGCGCGCCTTGATAAAAGACTCATTCAGCTGCATACGCCACATCGCATAATAGGCCGGAAGCAAGAATAAACCCATACTTGACCAATTTTCCTTAAGCTCAAAAAAGCCTTGAGTGCGCCAATACCCTGAAGCTTCCAGAGGAATACGAATAGCAATTCTGTACTGTGCATAAATATATCCGCCCAATACGAAAGTGATGAACCAAAGAATGCAAATGGCTTTGGTGTACACCCCCGGAGAAACTCCCTTGAATCTTCCAATAAAATCAGGCGCCCCACTAGAGTCCTTCGTTTTAAATGCAGCAAAAGACTGATGCGTGATAGCTCCCAATAAAGCAACAGCACAAAGGCCATGCAATATTAAAAATATTGTCCAGAAAGCGCTTTCTGATATCCAGTCAAACATACATTAACCAGTGCGTAATCAGTTGGCCAATGGATCTGGACGCATCTGCACTTTAAACACTTTTGGATACATGTCTTTGCTACCATCACCACTATGAAATGGTGCGCGTGTACCTGTAGTTGTCCAAACTGCACGCCCCTTCCACCCTGCATTGATGTCATCAATACGACCATCGACATTTTTCGTAAAGAAGCCCAAAGGATAAGGAACACGCAAGGTTACTAACTTGCCATCCACCACAGCAATTAAAGCCTCGCCGCCACTAGAGGATGCAATTGGCACATCCTTGCCAAGGCCTAAGGTATTGTATAAATCTACCCAAATATAGTAGGCACCATCAGCGCTACCTTTTGGATCTTTCACATTTTTAAACTGCGGTCCAGGCAGGCGATATAGAGTCCAGCCTTCCTCGCAATGTTTCCCTTCAGCAGCAGTAGGTCCATTGAGCGGCCCTTTACATTTACTACGATCAAAACTAGCAATCTGTCCACTGGCTAGAACTGTCCAGGCGACACCCTTAGAGTCGATATCAATGCCACGTGATCCCCAGGTGCCTTCTGGGGACTGATAGATTTCAGCCAAAGATGTCTTGCTTGGATCAGAGCCAGGATTGAGTCGGATCAAATAACCAGGTTGATCAATGCGAGAGAACCCGACATCCATAGATTGACCCCATATAGAGTCATCTAATGGGCTAGTCTGAACCGCATAAAAACCAGCATTAATACGCTTATCTTTTTGCGGATCAAGCGGCTGATTTGGTTCTACATATTCATCTCGCTTGCCATTACCGTTGGTATCGAGCACTAGGGGGGTCCAACCTTGGGACTTTTGCTCATCCTTAGTTTCTAGATACATCTTGGTGTTAAGCCAACCTACAACAGTATTAGCAGGACTTCCAGCACTCGTCCATAAGGTGTCATTCTTATCTCGTGCAAAGTAAAGATGGTGAGTGCTAAAACAAGTGCTAATTAAATTCCACTCTTTCTTCTTCGTGTCATACATTGTTAACTGACGAGTAGATTCTTTAACAGGCATCACCTTTGCAGAAGGATGATCAGAACCTTCCTTGCAAAAATCGGGGTTTGCATTTTGACGAATCCGTGCAGCAAACCACATATTCTCTTTTTGATCCCAGATAAGGTTATGGATACTGGTATGTCCATCCCAAATCGGCTCGTCACCCCAATAGGCTGACTTACCGCGAGGCAGATCGGTAGATGAGTGTGTCTTAGGGTCCAAAAATGGCATCCGAATTTCTGTAGTGGTGTGCTTAATCGGATCCAAGATAGGCACCAAGTCAGTACTCTCTTCTGGTGAACCCCAAATGAGCCCGTTTGCATTCAGTGTTGGATTTCGTTTATCTGTTGAAATCACATCATGCAAATAGTATTTTGGAGAAGACCAGTCCCACATTGTATAAACTGCATTTCTTTCGATCCCTTGTGGTCGAACCGGCTTATCAAATGGCACCTCACCTTTAGCAATGCGATCAGTCCAATCAGCAAAAATAGATAAAGCCCTATCTGGTCCCAGACGACCTAAGCCCAAGGCCATATTGGCCATACCCTGTCCGGCTTGAGTGCGATGAGCCCATGCAAGAGTAGAGTCTCCGTTACCCATCTTTGTAAATAGACTAGGTACATCACGTATACCCTTCGAACCAAAAGCATGGCAGGATTGGCAAGAATTTTTTACGGTATCAACCCAAAAGTATTGCTTCTTCATGAATGGTGGAATTCCATTGCCCTTATCACCAGTTCCTGGGAATTCGCTGTCTTTAGGAATATCAATCATTGAATACCAATACATGCCTGGGTAATACTGTGCAGCCGCTTTAGCATTAGGGGCTTGTACTGCTTTTAAATCTAAAACTTGTCCGGGTTTAGCCTTCACCTTTGCAGAATCTACTAAACCATATCCGCGGACCCAAACTTGATAATTTGCTGGTGGCAACTCAGGGAGTAAAAATCGTCCTTGATCATCTGTAATCACAACCTTGGCAAATTTGGTTGGTAGATCTGTGGTTTCAGCAATCACCCAAACTCCTGCCTCTGGTCCCTTTACGCCCTTTACGGAACCACCAATATCTCGGGCAGACACATTGACCATGGGAGCGGCCTGTAAGGTGCTCACTAAGCCACAAAGGATTGCTGCCACCGCAGTCTGATAAAAGCTGAATTTCATCTCAGTCTCCCTAATTTTTTTAAATATATCAGTAATTTTTATTTTTTGGTAATTGATAATTGCTTGGCAATAAACTGTTTTGCAATCTCACGAGCCTTATTGGTTCGCTCACTTTCTTTGGCAACCCATTCATGCTCACTATCCTTAAAGAGCACATATTCACAATAGCCTCCAGCTGCTTTGTAGGACCTCGAAAAATACTCTTGATCCTTAGGCAAAACATTATCGTCAAGCTCACCTTGCATAATCAATAAAGGCGGCAAGCGAGTAAATTCACGGCGATCTAATATTTTTTGAGGATTCCCTAAATCAATCGTATTCCAGGGCTTAAAGAAGTTCAGATTGTTATTGATCATTGGCTCACGTTTTTTACTCACTGCATTTTCATAACGTGCCTCTGTATTACTAATGGGTGAGCGCGTCACAATATAGCGAACGACACTCGTTATATCTTTAAAATCCTTAACAGCAAGTGCGTTATAGAGCGCATCGTTGGGCTTCATGCCCAATAACTCTGCAACATGCCCTCCGCTAGAACTGCCATATAAACCAAGGGTGTCTGGATCACCGCCCCATGCACGAGCATTCGCTTTTGCCCAACGAATGCCATAGCTAGCATCCTGAATAGCTGCGGGATAAGGAGATTCACCGGCTCGAGTGAGATCAATTGCAATGACTAAGATGCCGCTCGCAGCAAAGGCTTGATCCATTGGTGCCTCAGCCAAACGATCCTTGTTATTCCAAGCCCCTCCATGAAAATCTAAGAGCACAGGAAAGGGGCCGGCACCTACTGGCTGATAAATACGCGCCAACAACTGACGACCCTGATCTGTTTCCCGAAATTTCACATCAAAAATTTTCAATGCATATTGGGCACTTGGGTTGTAGTTGGCAGCGCGCGTTTCGCCTGATTCCTGAGATACAGCAAAAGCAGTTCCTATCACAAAATATGCTTGAGCTAAGTATAAGAGGGCTAAACCGATGAGTAACTTTTTAAACATATTGATTTACGCCTTCATTGTGCAAAATAAATCTATCTTCTTATTGAAATACTACCCACGATAAACTGGTTTTGGCTGACTAAAGAAGCCATCTAAAACATGATATGCAATGGCTACATTGCGCTCCTGAAAGCTAGCATGCGCAATACCAGGCATCACTGAAAACTGCTTATCTGGACTTGGAATTTTGGCAAAAAAGTTTAAGAGATCCTGAAAGCCAGCAATACCATCATATTGACCACGCATGATTAACGTCGGCATCACCATCTTTTCTGGATCGACTACCGGCAAATTCGCTGACATATCGTAATAAGTACCTGTTGGCATTGAGCTATCCAAAGCCAAGATCGCATTAGCAAATGCATCTACTACCACGGGATCTGCAGTGCCAGCATGATCTCTGGTAAATACGCTACTAATCATTGCTTTATCAACTGGGCGACGATTGTTTGACTCCCATTGCGCTAAGCGCTTGCGTCTTTCTGCCAAAGTGGCGCTACCCTCGCCGGTCCAAACAAAAGCATCTAAAGCAATTCTAGCGACCTTCGTAGGATATTGTTGCGCATAGCCTGCAGCACGCAGTGACCCAGAAGAAATGCCGTACAACATGATGCTAGATTGGCTAGTCAGCCTAAGAATTTCAGGAATAACAGCTTCTAGATCCTGAATTCCATTGGCAATATTAAAATTAATTTGACGACTTTTATCAGAGCGCCCATAACCTTCGTGATCAAGAGACCAGGTGTCATAACCTAACCTAGCAAATGTATCCATCGCTGAGTACTCTGGCTTTCCTGGAATCTGCAAATCAAAAGTTGGCGTTCCCGCCATGGAAGATCCATGGATGAATAAAATCACCCCTTTAGACGTATTACCAATAATCCGTTTGCGCCACATAAACAAGCGGATATTTTGCGCATCTATCTTACGATTGACCCAATACTCTTTGCCCTCAATCAGATTATTTGCAGGAGATTTCTTAGCTGGCGCCCCTTGGGCAAAGGAGAGGTTTGTCACAAAAGCGCTGGGCGCTAAACCCAGCAAAGCCAAGTAGCGACGTCTCAGCTTGGAAGGCTCTTGTGAATTATTGTTGATGTTTTCTTCTGGATGCATATTCACTCTCTTGAGATTCATTCTGCGTTATTGAAGTGTCTCTACTTTAATAACCGAGGCGCCGTGATTGCTGCCCACCCAAAAAATAGGTTCAGGGGCATCATCTTGTACAAAGACTCGACGCACATTAGTCGACTTAGGAAGGAGATACTCAATAAACTGGTTATTTTGAAGATTAAGACGCGCGATCTTATCTGTCGTCATTGAACCGGTCCAAACGTAATTATTGCGATCCTTCATAGCGTCATATGGGGCAGAATATGGCGTTGGTACCGGCCACTCTTTCATCTCGCCAGTCTTGGTATCGAGCATTCCAATCTTGTGCCCACGATATTCACCAACCCACAAACGATCCTGGTCATCCATCGTACCGCGACGCGGTGATGCCAGCTTAGTGGGAAAGCTATAGAAAGTAATGGCGCCCGTCTTGGCATCTATACGTCCAATTTCTTGCTGTCTAAAATCAGTAAAGAACGCATTATTCTTAGAGTCAGAAATGACATCATAAATATTGTGCTGCTCCTTAGAATCTTTAAAAGGAGTCCATGTTTCAACTTCCCCGGTCTTAATATCAAAGCGATGCACCCCCGCAAAACCACTGTTTTGGGCCCACACCTTACCATCTATATTCCGGTTATAAGGCGCCACTTGATTCAACTGGGTAGAGGGCAAATTGTCTTTAGGGGCTGGCCGGAAATATTCAAACTTCTCCGTACTAGGGTCAAAGCGAGCTATGGCAGCTTGATACATATTGCCAATCCAAAGTTGACCATCTCGATCCTCGCGAATGGCTAAGATCCCTTTTGGAAAATCAGGTTTCGATACTTCAACTGCATACTCTTTCACGATCCCAGTCGCCTGATCCATGCGACCAATAATTTGCTCACCAAAACTAGAATACCAAACCTGTCCAGTCTTAGTGACAATCACATCATGTGGCTGCAATAGCGGCCGTGGTAATCCATATTCGGTATAAATTACTTTAGTAGCCTCACCGCTAGGTCTTGAAAAAGTCTGCAGTGGATAAGTCCAGCGAGTACGATCATGCAAATTGATTTGGGCTAAAAATTCACCCATTTCACGATAAATATTGACCCGATCTTCGCCCTGCTCCTCCATTAGGCGAGCGCCCTTTCGCATCTGAGGAGCGCCGGGCATGCTCTGATTCACATAACTTTGCATTCGAGGAAGCACGATCGTTAAAAATTCTTCACTACTGTACTTAGACTTCACAACACGCTCAAGAGTATGACAAGTCACGCAGGTTAATAAGGCACGTTTTTCTCGCTCAGACCCGGGCATACTCGCCATCCACTCGGCATTGGTTAACTGCCCTGAGATATCTTTGACAGATATCAATGTTAAATTGGCGCTGCTAGTCTGCTGACTGGTAATGTTGACTGTTTTTTTAGCGGATAATTCATACCCAACAGCCCGAATAGAAATTTCATAAGAACCGGCAGGTAGTCTTGTTTTCGGGAATTGATATTCACCACGTTGATTGGAGACCACAGAGGTGGTGATGGTGGACTGGAGGCGCTTAGCACTCACAACCACCCCTTCCATCAAACCTTCTGCCGAAGACTTCACCGTTCCCTGAAGTGCAATATTTTCAGTCGCAAAAGAAGAGCTTGATAGCAGCAGAAAAAAGGTCACTAGAAAATACTTCATTGCGAATCCCATGGCTTGATTTAGAGCCCTATATTCCGAGAACAACTACCATTTTCTTTTTATTAGGTAATCAAGCAAGTTCAGCCAATTCGAGGACGCCCATTACTGCGCAGGAGCGCCCTTTAACACCCAGGTCACCAAGGTATTTAAAGATTCGTCGCTTAACTGAGGATGCGCCGGCATTGGTATACGACCCCAAGTCCCAGCACCCCCTTTTTTTACTTTTTGCATCAACATCTCTAACGCCCTTGGCTGGTCCTTATACTTTTCTGCAACTTCTTGGTAGCCAGGACCAACCAACTTACCGTCAGCTTTATGACAGGCCATGCAACCACTCTGATTTGCTAACGCAGCTGCAGCTTGATTAGACTGCGCAAAAGAGGATTGAGCCATCCATAAGGCAAGACTTACGAGAAAGAAAATGATTTTTTTCATATCAAAATATTCTGGTTGAGATTAATTTGCCAAAGGGTTGGGGCGCATTTGCACTTTAAATACTTTTGGATACATATCTTTGCTGCCGTCTCCACTGTGAAATGGTGTTCGAGTTCCGGTAGTAGTCCAAACACCACGGCCCTTCCAACCCGCATTGGCATCGTCAATACGTCCATCCACGTTCTTAGTAAAGAAGGCCATTGGATAAGGGACGTGCAAATTCACTAGCTTACCATTCACAACTGCAATCAGAGCCTCGCCACCATTGGAGGAGGCAATCGGAACATCTTTGCCTAAGCCAAGCGTATTGTGCAAATCAACCCAAATATAGTAGGCGCCATCTGCACTACCCTTGGGATCCATACCCTTAAATTGAGGCCCAGGCAAGCGATACAAAGTCCAGCCCTCTTGGCATTGTTTACCTTCAGCAGTGCTTGGTCCATTTAATGGGCCTTTGCACTTGCTGCGATCAAAGCTACCGATATGACCGCTAGATAGAACGGTCCATACAACACCTTTGGAATCGACATCCAAACCTCTTGGCCCAAAAGTTCCTTCGGGAGATTGATAAATTTCCACTAACGCAGTATTGCTAGGATCAGATCCTGGATTCAAACGAATCAAATAACCGGGCTGATCGATTCTTGAAAAACCAACGTCCATCGCCTGACCCCAAATAGCATCATCTACTGGGCTAGGCTGCACTCCGTAGAATGCAGCCATCACGCGCTTATCTTTGTTTGGATCCAAAGGCTGATTTGCCTCTATCCATTCATCGCGTTTGCCATTGCCATTGGTATCAATGATTAATGGCGTCCATCCTTGAGATACCTTTTCATCACGAGTCTCAAAGTATTTCTTAGTATTGAGCCATCCCACAACACCACTATTTGGTGGGCCCGCACTTGTCCATAAAGTATTGTTGGCATCGTGTCCGAAATAGACGTGGTGCGTACTAAAACAAGTATTAATTAAAGCCCACTCTTTTGTTTTTGGATCGTACATGCTAATTTGGCGCAACGATTCATTCAGAGGCACCACCTTAGCGGAAGGATGATCTGATCCAGCCTTACAAAAATCGGGGTTAGGTACTGGACGAATTCGAGCTGCAAACCACATTCTTCCAACTTCATCCATGATGTGGTTATGAATACTACTTTGACCGTCCCAAATCGGTTCGTCGCCCCAATATGCTGAAGGGCCTCGTGGCGCTCCAGTAGATGAAGGTGTCTTTGGATCCAACACAGGCATGCGCACAGATGATGCAATATTTTTTACTGGGTCGAGCGTTGGAACTAAATTAGTGCTTTCCTCAGGCGCACCCCAAATAAGACCATTAGCGTTAACGGTGGGGTTACGTTTATCTGTAGACATTGCATCATGCATATAGAACTTAGGTGTTGACCAGTCCCACATGCTGTAAACCGCATTTCGTTCGAGTCCTGTTGGACGCTCTGGTTTAGCAAATGGCAATTCACCCTTTGCAATTCGATCGGTCCAATCTGCGTATAAAGAAAGTCCCTTATCTGGACCCAGGCGCCCAAGCACTAAAGCCATATAACCCATTGCCTGACCGGCTTGAGTACGATGAGCCCAGGCAGTGAATGAATCACCATTACCCATTTTCGTAAAAAATTCTGGCACCTGACGAATTCCCTTAGAGCCAAGCGCGTGACAAGACTGGCAACCATTCTTGACGGTATCCACCCAGTAATGCTGCTGCTTCATAAAGGTTGGAATACCATTGCCTTTTTCGCCCGTTCCCGGAAATTCACTAGCCTTTGGAATCTCGAGCATGGAATACCAATACATACCAGGGTAATACTCTGCTGCTGCTTTTGCATTAGGTGCAATTACCGCCTTGAGATTTAAAGAGGCACCAGGCTTTGCGCTTACCTTAGAAGAATCAACCAAGCCATAACCACGAACCCACACTTGATAGTTAGCGCTTGGTAATTCTGGGATTAAGAATCGGCCCTGATCATCGGTTACAACAATCTTGGTAAATTTTGTAGGAAGGTCAGTTGTTTCAGCTATCACCCAAACACCAGCCTCAAGACCTTTGCTACTTTTAACAACCCCAGAAATATCTGAAGCAGCAATAGCAAATAATGGGCTTGAGGCAATGCAAATAGCCACAAACACCAAACGCAAATATGATTGGCGCATCTTGTCTCCTAATGTCTTTATTGAACTTCTTTTGTAGTGGAAATAATATAACCTACGCGCTAGCCCAAATTTAATGACAAGTACTAGGGTTTACGCTCCCCCGGACTGATGAATGGGGTAGGCTAAAAAAGGCTGCTCGAAAGCAGCCTTTTTTAGCTATGAAGATGGCACTACTTAACGGCCGCGGCTCCAGCCATGGCTGTATGGCCATCTTGGTCGCCGCTGCCACCAGAAATCCCAACCGCGCCAACCAATTTTCCATTTTCAATGATTGGAATACCACCATCAATCGGAATCGCCCCAGTGAGGCGCAACAGGCGTAAGCCCTCACCACCACCTGCAACAGCGTCTTGGAATAACTTGGTAGACCTACGGAATAAGGCGGCTGTCTTGGCCTTCTCAATCGCCAAATCAACACTACCTGTTTGAGTGTCTTGCATTCTTTCAAAATAAATCAAGTGTCCGCCTGTATCCACAATTGCGACCGCCATTCTCCATTTATTTTTTTGTGCTTCTGCAATTGCACCACCTGCGGCTTTTTTGGCACTCTCAAGACTAATGGGCACTCCGTACGGAACAACCGGAGGAGGTGCAAAAGATGCTTGTGCAGCAGCATAAAAACTCATGAGACTCATGATGATAAAAAAACTATAAGTACGTAGGTGTTGAAATTTCATTTGATGATTCCTTATCTTATTTAATCAATACGACATCACATTAACGCTAATCTTTTCGGCTCACTAGGTAAGCAAGGTAAGTTAATCAAAGTTTATGAAGAGAGTGGCCCAAATTGGGGTGGCGCTACTCTGCGTCTTGAAGCCGCTTCATAAGCAGATGCAATTTTGATTAATTGATCCTCCATTCCTGGCTCCACCCGAAATACCAAAGAAAATGGTAAACCAGGTTGCGCAATTTCTGTATAAGTATCGCTAGCCTTACCAATATATTTTTTACGGTCCGCAGATAATATGAATTCAGGGTCATATGCCCCGCCAACATAACCAGCTGGCACCAAAATTTCAGTTAAACCCGCATTAGGCCCATAAAGCTCTTCTTGCCTCAGGTGGTTGATCTCACCCGGTTCTTCAGGCCAGCCGATCCTAGCAGGCGGCAACGGAGTGTGCAATCTAACCAGCACATCCAATTTATTTTC
Source organism: uncultured beta proteobacterium (assembly GCA_903845455.1). Lineage (GTDB taxonomy): Bacteria > Pseudomonadota > Gammaproteobacteria > Burkholderiales > Burkholderiaceae > Polynucleobacter. Next base: position 15,950 of record CAIMXN010000282.1, read on the forward strand.
TAAGATAACCATCATGTCTACTCTGCGCAATAACTCCCTAAGCATAATGCGCTCATCAACTCCTTGACGTCCACCAAGTGGATTTCTAGGATCTGTAGTCTCTTCCCAGTTTTTAAAAGCAGAGCGTTGATCATCACCCCAAAACTTAGACCGTTTATTTAATTCTGACCAATCCACTAGGGATTCTTGCTGTCCAATATCTCTCCAATCCTTTGCGCGCCGCGTGAGATATTGCTTAATATGAAATCGAAATGAGTTTGCAAGAATTTGATTCTGTACTGTTGCAATATCTAAATTCTTTGGTGGCTCAATATTCAGATCAGCAAGTTCCACTAGATAATCAATTGGCGCCATCTTGCCCGAACCAAAAATTTTTCCAGGGGCAAATTCAGTCGGCACAATTTGACTTGCAAAATCAGGGAATGCAGGCTGCCCTTCTAAATTTAAACGGAATAAGAGCTCTGGCATGAATACTGGTACCAGTCTTGCTAACGCTTGAGTAAAGTTAATACTCATTTGCTCTATTGATTCATCTTTTGTCCATAAACGATGTGATGACTCCACTAGCGTTGCACCTAAATGCATCCCGAGAATATCTTTGATTTCTTTATCAGCCGCAGAAGTAATGGGTTCAACTGCCTTCAATCCTGGATTGAGCATTGACTCTCGTACAATGCCAATCCGCGCTCCTTTTAAGAACCCATTCGCGCCTGTTGCTTCAATATGATCTTGGTAACGTGTTTTTAAAACGGATGATCTAGGGACGGTAGTGTATGGGTCCCGAGAATCGTAATATCCCTGATGCTCATCTTTTAATGCATCTAATATTTTTGTACAGTCAGTCAGGTTGCGACATAAAATTCCCGTTCGATCGCAATAAATATCTGCCCCAATTGCACCGCCATCAAAACCCAGCATTGCCTTGTGAGGTAATATCAAGGCCAGTGAATTGTGATTTGCAGGCCCCCTAGTTGACATCCTTGTTTCCTCACCTAAGCTAGCCATGACTAAATTAGCGCTAACAGAAACTCCCGATCCAGAGCTTGAACCCAATGATGCAGAACGAGATGTATCGTAAGGATTGGAGGGATTGCCACCCCAAGTAGAGCGTTGATATCCCAGAACTGAAGGCAATATTTGATTCGGGAAATGCTTACCTCCAGGGTCTCCTGCGCGACCGTTGTATTCCGTCATGACTGCTTTTGCAAAAATAATGGCACCTTTTTTTCGCAGTTGCTCCACCAAAAGATGATCACGCGCAGGAAAATCAATATCGTAGGCTGCATCAGCACCCCCGGTTGATCTCATATCTTTTGTATCGAAAGCATCC
>CAIMXN010000283.1 GCA_903845455.1 uncultured beta proteobacterium
CTGGCAACCGGTCGCCTGCATCAAGAGACAGTCGACATGACTAAAGCAACTGAAGGCCGCTATGGCATTGCAATTGCCAAAGCTTTTCCAGAGGAATCTGATGTTCAAGCCTTTATTGATCAATATGGCATGAATGGTTTTTATGATGGCGAAGAGGCTAAGAAAGCGTGTTGTGGCGCTCGCAAGATCAAGCCATTAAACGCTGCACTGATTGGTGCTGACGCCTGGCTGACCGGTCAAAGGCGCGAACAATCCACTACTCGCGAGGAGCTCAATTTTGAAGAACATGATGAAGCAAGAGGTATTGCTAAGTTCAATCCATTATTTGATTGGACTGAAGCAGATATCTGGGCTTATATCAAACAAGAAAACGTACCGATTCACCCGCTACATTTAAAGGGCTATCCCAGCATTGGCTGCGAGCCCTGCACACGTCAAGTCAAAAAAAGTGAAGACATTCGGGCTGGTCGCTGGTGGTGGCTGCAAAGTGATAGTAAAGAATGTGGTCTGCACGTTAATAAGTAATTAATCCCAAAGAAGAACGAAGTACAGAATGCAAGAAAATACCTTATTAGATGATCACTTGGATTGGCTTGAAGCTGAATCTATTTACATCATTCGCGAAGTCGTAGCGCAGTGCTCTCACCCAGCCATGCTATTTTCTGGTGGCAAAGACTCTATCGTCATGTTCCACTTGGCTCGTAAGGCTTTTCAGTTTGGCGATCGCCCTGTAAAGCTACCATTCCCAATCCTGCATATTGATACTGGTCATAACTATCCAGAGGTGATTGCCTATCGCGACTCCGTCGTTGAAAAAACTGGCGTGAAACTGATTGTTGGTCATGTGGAAGACTCCATTGCAAAGGGCACAGTGCGCCTACGCAAAGAAACAGACTCACGCAATGCGGCTCAAGCAATAACTTTGCTTGAAGCCATTGCCGAACATGAATTCGACGCCCTGATGGGTGGCGCTCGTCGCGATGAAGAAAAAGCCCGCGCTAAAGAGCGCATCTTCTCCTTCCGTGATGACTTTGGTCAATGGGATCCGAAAGCTCAGCGCCCAGAACTCTGGAACCTCTACAACGCCCGCATTGCTAAAGGCGAGAACATGCGCGTGTTCCCGATTTCGAACTGGACTGAGCTTGATATCTGGCAATACATTGCTCGTGAGAAATTAGAGCTGCCAAGCATTTACTACACCCATAAACGTGAAGTTGTTAGAAAAAATAGCTTACTACTTCCAGTAACAGATGTCACACCAAAAGCCCCGGGCGATGTGAGTGAGGTATTGGATGTGCGCTTTCGCACCGTTGGCGATATCAGTTGTACCTGCCCAGTACTCAGTACTGCAGCGAACCCTATTGACATCATTGCTGAGACTGCAATCACGGAAATTACTGAGCGTGGTGCCACTCGTATGGACGATCAAACCAATGAGGCCTCGATGGAGCGCCGTAAGAAAGAAGGTTACTTCTGATGACTCAAACAAGCAATCAGCATCAAAACGTAGTGCGCTTTATCACCGCTGGTAGCGTTGATGATGGCAAGAGCACGCTTATTGGCCGCCTGCTCTATGATACCAAATCGATTTTGGTCGACCAGCTAGAGTCACTCTCGAAAACCAAGCATGCACGCGTGACCTCTTCAGATGCTGGCGTAGATTTAGCACTCTTAACGGATGGTCTTGAGGCTGAGCGTGAGCAAGGCATCACCATCGATGTGGCTTATCGCTACTTCTCCACTCCTAAGCGTAAATTTATTGTGGCTGACGCTCCTGGGCATGTGCAGTACACACGCAACTTAGTGACCGGCGCCTCCCAATCTGATGTTGCGGTGATTCTGGTTGACGCTAGTCGCGTGGATTTAACTAGCTCACTAGCCACTCTCTTGGCACAAACTAAACGTCATACCGCGATTATTCATTTACTAGGCCTGCGTCACGTGGTCTTTGCAGTTAATAAGATGGATCTATTCAACTTTGATGAAAAGATTTTCAATACCATCGCAGTTGCTATTGAAGATTTAACCCAAAAGATTGGTTTACCAAAACCAATGTTGATACCAATCTCCGCTTTACTAGGTGCCAATGTAGTGACAACCAGCAAAGATATGCCCTGGTATAAAGGCCCTACCTTGCTGGAATGGTTAGAAGGTCTTGATACTAGTCCTCAGTCTGAAAAAACAGAACTGCGCTTCCCGGTGCAATATGTAGCACGCCAAGATGGCAGTGCTTCTGATGACTTCCGTGGCTACCTCGGCCAAATTGAATCTGGCAGTATTC
>CAIMXN010000284.1 GCA_903845455.1 uncultured beta proteobacterium
ACTACTCCATCACGGCATGATGATCTTGGGTCTACCTTATAGCGAATCTGATCTAACGAGTACGAGCACAGGAGGCAGCCCCTATGGCGTAACGCATCTTGCTAGTGTCGGCGGTAAAGAGGTGCCCATCAGCGCAGAAGAACAAAGACTCGCTAAAGCACAAGGCAAACGCTTGGCCGAAGCAGCGCTTAAATTAATGCCAAAATAAATACGCACTCTATGTACAAAAAGATCTTAGAAAAAAATCCTTATCAACTGATTGCTACTGCAGCGTTTGTTGATCTCTTCATTCTGTGTGTTTGCTGGGAGTGGTTTATCTCCCCATTACGCCCCGATGGATCTTGGTTAATTCTCAAAGGTGTGCCATTGCTCTTTGCTATACCTGGGCTCTGGAAGGGCAAGATCTACACCATGCAATGGGCCTCGATGCTCATCTTGCTCTATATCACCGAAGGCTTAGTACGCATCACTGAAACCGGTGCTAATTTTTGGCTCGCGCTGCTGGAAACGCTTTTGGCAACTACAGCATTTATTTGCTTATTGATTTACCTCAAACCCATTAAAGCGCAAGCAAAAAGTCTTGCCAAGCAATCTGCCCAATCTGAGAAATCATGAACCAATCCACGTTACATACTTTTCTAACCGAACTTGAATCCATCTTAGGGAAGAACTATGTTCTGACTTCAGAAAGTGACACTACGCCCTACCTCACAGACTGGCGTAAGCGCTATACCGGCAAAGCCTTAGCGGTGCTGTTACCTGCTAACACTCCTGAAGTAGCGGCGATTGTCAAAGCATGTGCAAAAGCCAATATCGCCATTGTTCCGCAAGGGGGCCATACCGGATTTTGTGGTGGCGCAACTCCCGATGAGAGTGGCAAGCAAGTGGTACTGAATCTCAAGCGCATGAACCAAGTGCGTGAGATTGATGCCAGTAATCAAACGATTAGCATGGAAGCTGGCTGTATTTTGCAGGTTGTTCAAGAACGAGCGGCCTCTGCAGGATTTTTATTTCCATTGAGTTTGGGTGCTGAGGGTAGCTGCATGATCGGTGGCAATCTGGCTACCAACGCAGGCGGAACAAATGTGCTGCGCTATGGCAATACTCGTGATTTATGTTTAGGTCTTGAAGTAGTCACAGCCCAGGGTGAAATCTGGAATGGTCTTAAAGGTTTACGCAAAGACAATACGGGTTACGACTTACGCGATTTATTTGTTGGCTCTGAAGGAACCCTCGGAATTATTACCGCCGCTGTCATGAAGCTGTATCCACTGCCGATGTCTCAATGGACCACGCTCGTAGCAACAGAAGATATCGCCTCAACTATTGCTCTTCTGAATTTGTTTCAGAAACGCGCTACCTCACTCCTCACTGGTTTTGAGATGATGACGCAAGAGTCTCTTACTTTGAATGAGAAACATTTTCCGCAGATGAGTAATCCCCTGCAAAATAATCCGCCATTGACAGTACTTATTGAACTTTCCGACCACGAGAGTGAAGAACATGTTCGTCAATTATTGGAATCGATTTTGGAAGAGGCTTTTGAGGCTGGGATGATTAGCAATGCAGTCGTTGCTACTAACCTCACCCAAGCCAATTCTTTTTGGCATATGCGCGAACACATTACGCTCGCCCAAGCGGCTGAAGGCGCCAATCTGAAACATGACATTACCGTCCCCCTTTCCGCCTTAGAGAGTTTTATTCAAGAAACGGATCGCCTCATCAGGGCTCAATATCCAGGGGTTCGGATCATTAATTTTGGCCACCTCGGTGATGGCAATCTCCACTACAACATTGCCCCTCCAGTAGGAGTGGATCCCAAAGCCTTCAATTTAGCCAATGAAAAACCGATCCAGGAACTGGTTTATGGCCAAGTGGAGCGTTGTGGCGGCTCGATTTCTGCGGAACATGGCATTGGACAACTCAAATTGGACGAGCTAAGAGCACATAAAGGTGAAGTTGCCCATGAGCTCATGAAGACCCTCAAAAGAGCCTTAGACCCCCAAAATATCCTCAATCCCCATAAAGTGGTTTCGATTTAGCTCACATTTATACAATTTTTACTAAATATTTTGTAATTCTTGTCATCTCGCCCTCTTCGCTATGCGTTGTATGGCCATGGAGGTGACAAATATGTCAACAAGACTCAAACGCTGGGCCCGCTCAATTCAACAGATCAATCTGTCCAATAAGACTGATCCTGAGGTCGCTATTGGCTATCTAGATAGCAAATATCGAGATATCGCATGGCGTTATATCCGCATTTTGGGCTTTGAACGCACGATTAGCTTCATGGCCAGCAATAACTTTCACCCAGAATAACTCCCCAATACAGACCCTAGTTAAAGCGATTTATCTAGGGTTTTTAGTTTTATAGACTTCTAAACCACTGGCTGGGTGTCAGTTGGTCTGAAAACCCAGCTTGCTAGCAAAATCAGGGCAAGCAAGGCGCAGGAACCCGAAAACAAGAAAGCTGCAGTCGGGGAATAGGATTCATAAAGCCAGCCAAAGATAAATGAGGCTGGAAACAACATAAATCCTGAAATCAAGTTGAACCAGCCAAAGGCAGTTCCAGCCATGCCAACTGGGGCTAAGTCAGCTACTAAAGCCTTTTCTACCCCCTCCGTCGCAGCCTTAAATAGACCATACAGCCCAAACAAGCCAAAAATCATCCAAATAGAGATATTTGGCAGACTCATTGCCATGTAGAAGAAGGCAAACGCTAGCCAGGCAATCAAAATAAAGTACTTGCGACTGAAGCGATCCGAGAGCGCAGAAAGTGGCGTGCCAAAGACGGTGGTGATTAAAGAGATGCCCGCCCATAGCAGAGGGATTTGCTCTTGGGGCACGCCAACATCTCTGGCTCTTAATAAAAGAAACATATCAGAAGAATTGCCCAGTGCAAATAAGCCAACGACAAAAATGTAGCGCTTAAATTGCAATGGCAAGCCATCCATACTCCAAGTGAACTTCTTGGGAACTGCAGAATAGTCTCTTACAGGCTCCTTGAGGCAAAGAGCCAAACTAACAGTAATAACTGCAGGAATAATCGCCCACAGAAAAATCTCTCGCAAAGGAACATGCAGGGATAGTAGTAAAGCGGCTAACAAGGGGCCTACTACTGCACCAGCGTTATCCATGGACCGATGCAGGCCAAAAGTGATACCTCGCTGATTTTCAGGAACACTCTCTGCCAGTAATGCATCCCGGGGTGAACTGCGTAAACCTTTACCTAGGCGATCCGTAAATCGAATCAAGAGGACCCAAGTCCAAGAACTCGCCAGGGCAATTAAAGGTCGACCTGCACCCGCTAAAAAGTAACCCACAACAATCCATGGCTTGGTTTTTTTGGTTCGATCAACGATGACACCCGAAACAAGCTTAAAGATACTCGATGTCGCCTCAGCAATGCCCTCAATAATGCCCAAGGCCTTGGGACCAGCCATCAAGACCGAGGCCAAATACAAGGGCATCAAGGGATACAGCATTTCGCTCGCAGAATCATTCATGAAACTGATCAGGCCAATCAACCAAACCGTTCTCGGCAGCGAGCGCAATGTTTTCCACATACTTGGCAATGTAGCACTAAACGGGCATCTGAAAAAAACAGCTCATTACTGTCATAAACGCTTGAAACTAAACAGGATAAAACGTAGGATGAATAAATTAAACATAGCAGTACGTAGAACGTAGAACACATTATTTAATAAAGGAAAAATCATGAGCCAGAAAAAATTAGTAAAGCAGTTATTAAAAAAGCTTGATAAGTTAGAAGCTGATAGAGAGAAGTTAATCGACAAGTTGGCCAAAGCTTTAGACAAGATGGATAAAAAGGTGGTAGCAAAAAAGACTCCAGCGAAAAAAGTAGCTGCTAAAAAGGGGGCAGTCAAAAAAGCGCCTGCTAAGAAAGCTCCTTCTAAGAAAGTAGCAGTCAAAAAAGCGCCTGCTAGGAAAGTAGCAGTTAAGAAGACTGCAGCTAAGAAAGTGGCACCGCCCACCCCAGTAGCCTCGATCTAAGTTAGACCACCTCATGACGAAGTTAGCCAAGGCATTGGGCTCAGTCAAAAGTCATGAGGA
>CAIMXN010000285.1 GCA_903845455.1 uncultured beta proteobacterium
CTCCCTCTATATCAATTGATATAGCCATCTTTCGATGGCTATACTCTTTTGTTGAATGGTTAAATACTTATTTACTAATTCTGCACTCTGATGGTAATAATTGCGATATCAAATAAGTTTCAGTAGATCTACAAGACCAGCCACCAGTCCAAGTGGATCCCTCTGGTTTAGATAGGTCCAGTGGTTTGGGTACATTTGCATCGGGCTCATTTGTCGGCAGAAGGTGAAGTGTATTTTTGCCTTCTGGTGCGACACTAATTTGATAATCAATTGCGATCACCCCTGAAGGAGTTACTTCAATTAACTTCACACTACGAGTTGGTGAAAACGTGAAGGAACCACTAGTAGCCTCATCCATGGGTACAGTCCCACGACTTGCAAAAGCTTCAGTCACCGCAAGCTTGGCACTAGAAGATAGATTCATACCCTCAACTACACGAGTCCGAGCAATGTAATCTTGATATTGTGGAACGGCAACTGCCACCAAAATCCCAATGATGGCTACGACCACCATCACTTCAATTAAGGTAAAGCCAGACTCTTGCCTGGAAATTTCTTGAATGGTTGTTGTTTCTACTAGCTTGTTATCATTTTCTATTTCATGCATCACTGACTCCTGAGGGTTAAACCCTCATATTCCATTCTGCACCCCAATTTCTCAAGGAAGTGATCTATAAGAAAAGCCGGCTTTAAAGGCCGGCTTTTGCTGATTGGAGTGCCATCACAATCTATCTTTATGCAGCCTCTTTTGCAGCATTCTTTTTCTTAAGATAGGATCCCAGCAAGAGAACAATGGCAACACCAATACCCTCAAAGATCATATGTGCGTCTTCCATGGCTGCTTGCATAGATTCCCGAATCGCCGGATCTTCTACCAACATACCACCAGCCAAAAGACCTAATAAACCAGCGCCTAAAGTAATGATGACCGGGAAACGATCCATCACCTTCAGAAGCATCGTGCTGCCGAAGATGATCAAAGGGATAGATAGACCAAGGCCAACAATCAATAGAATCAAACGTGTTTCTTCTGGGCCCTTTTGAGCAGCAGCAGCTACTGCAATCACATTATCCAAACTCATTACTAAGTCAGCGATTAAGATCGTCCGGATAGCACCCCAAATATTAGAATGGCCATGCATATCCGTCTCTCCATCGCTGTCAGCCATCAACTGAACGCCAATGTAGAGCAATAAAATGGCGCCGATGATTTTGAGATATGGAAGTGACAGTAAATGTACGGCAGTTACCGTCAAAATCACACGCAAAATAATCGCGGCCGCACTACCCCAGAAGATCGCTTTCTTTTGCTGACTTGGTGGCAAGTTACGTGATGCTAATGCAATCACTACAGCGTTATCGCCTGATAACAAAATATTAGCAACAATAATTGAAAGCAATGCCGCCCAGAATGCCGGACCTGAAAATATTGATAAATCCATATCGTCTCCTACTTTTTTATGTTTTAACCGCAGGGTAGCACAAAAGGGCACTGAATCATCGGTGCCCTTTTACTACAGCATTGCTTTCAACAAAGCAGCCATTTCAGATGGATTTCTAGTGACGGTAAAGCCACATTCTTCCATCACAGCAAGCTTGGCATCAGCAGTATCTGCACCACCAGAAATCAATGCACCAGCATGGCCCATCCGTTTTCCAGGAGGCGCTGTTACACCAGCAATAAAGCCAACAATTGGTTTTTTCATATTATCTTTACACCAGCGTGCTGCTTCAGCCTCATCTGGTCCGCCGATTTCACCAATCATGATGACGGCATCTGTTTCCGGATCATCGTTAAACATCTTCATGATGTCAATATGTTTCAAACCATTGATTGGGTCACCACCAATACCCACTGCAGTAGATTGACCTAAACCAATTGCAGTTAATTGACCAACCGCTTCATAAGTCAAGGTACCAGAACGGCTAACTACGCCAATGCGGCCTTTCTTGTGAATATGGCCTGGCATGATTCCGATCTTGATTTCATCTGGAGTAATGATCCCTGGGCAGTTAGGGCCCAGCAGTAAAGTTTTTTTGCCGCCCGCAGCTTCTTTTGCCTTCATCTTATTGCGTACTTCCAACATATCGCGCACTGGAATACCTTCAGTAATACAGATGACAAAATCGAGATCGGCTTCAACGGCTTCCCAAATCGCAGCCGCTGCTCCAGGAGGGGGCACATAAATAACCGAAGTAGTAGCCCCAGTTTGCTGCGCAGCTTCTTTAACGGTGCCATAAATAGGAATGTTAAAAATGGATTCGCCAGCTTTTTTAGGATTTACACCTGCAACAAAACAATTTTTACCATTTGCATATTCCTGGCATTTTTCAGTATGAAACTGACCAGTCTTACCCGTAATGCCTTGTGTAATGACCTTAGTGTTCTTATTAATCAAAATAGACATATTGAAATTCCTTGATTATTTGTTTTTGGCAACAGCAGCAACTACCTTAGTAGCAGCTTCAGCCATTGAATCAGCGCTAATAATTGGCAAACCAGAATCAGCCAAAATCTTCTTGCCTAGCTCTTCGTTAGTACCTTTCATACGCACAACCAAAGGTACAGTTAAGTTCACAGCTTTACATGCTGTAACCACACCATCAGCAATCACGTCACAACGCATGATGCCGCCGAAGATGTTTACCAAAATCGCTTCTACGCTTTTGTTCTTGAGCATGATCTTGAATGCTTCAGTTACCTTCTCAGCTGTAGCACCACCACCTACGTCCAAAAAGTTTGCTGGCTCGCCACCAAATAACTTAATCGTATCCATGGTCGCCATTGCTAAGCCAGCACCATTTACCAAACAGCCGATGTTGCCATCCAAAGAAATGTAGGCAAGATCAAACTTAGAAGCTTCAATCTCGGCTGCATCTTCTTCGTCGATATCGCGATAAGCAACGATCTCTGGATGACGATACAGAGCATTTGGATCAAAGTTAAATTTCGCATCAAGCGCTTTAATCTTGCCATTACCTTCGAGGATTAAGGGGTTGATCTCGACCAATGATGCATCGGTATCCCAATAGGTCTTGTACAAGTTTTTAAATACATCACGCGCCATGGGGATAGAGGCCTCTGGAACGCCAATGCCTTTAGCTACGATATCGCAATCAGCATCTGTTAAACCAATCAATGGATCAACAAACACTTTAATAATTTTTTCTGGATGGGATTCAGCAACCTCTTCGATATCCATGCCGCCTTCACTCGAAGCCATGATCACATTCTTCTGTGTGCCACGGTCTGTAACGATGCTGAAGTAATACTCTTTCTTAATATCTGCGCCATCTTCAATCAAGAGGCGATTTACTTTTTGACCCTCTGGTCCAGTTTGATGTGTCTTGAGCTGCATGCCTAAAATATCAGAAGCATATTTCTTTACTTCATCCATACTCCTAGCTAATTTCACACCACCGCCTTTACCACGACCTCCTGCATGAATTTGGGCCTTAACAACCCAAACTGGCCCGCCTAATTTTTCGGCAGCTTTGATTGCCTCATCAACACTAAATGCAGGAATGCCGTTTGGAACAGGCACATTAAATTGGCGCAGAAGTTCTTTGCCTTGGTACTCGTGAATTTTCATAATTACTCCCGAAACGGTATCTTTTTAGCAAGCGATGAGGATTAATAAAACCGATTGGACCTGCATCTCAGATTTACTCTTTATTCACTAAACCTAGCTTTTTTGTACGACTGAGATCGGTTTTACCGACTTTGTAAGTCTAGCATGCTGCAACGCGGCAACTACCTTTCACTACTCCGTACTTGCCCTAGTCAAAGCGCCCACCGAGTACTTTGGATACAACCTCAGAACTAAATCCCTTTGAGGCTAAAAACCGGTACTGTCTTGCCCGCTCTTTTTGTTCTTGTGCCAATACCCCAAACTTTTTAAGCCAAAGGTCTCTAGCACGCTGATATTCGGTCTCTCGCAGGCCCTGTATTAAGTCGGCCGTCTTACCACTGTCAACCCCTGCTCTCTGTAGCTCATCTTGTATTTTGCGCGCCCCATATCGCTCGCTTCTACGCCGCACAAGTGCCTCAGCAAAACGCTCATCTGATAGCCAGCCTCTAGTCTCAAAATCATTCAAAATTTCTTCAATTTGTACTGCTAGTGGCTTACCAGACTCAACAGACTCTTGTTCGTCTTCTTTGAGCTCAAGTTTGGCGTATTTTGTGGCAGATTCTGCTAACTTAGAAGCCAGTCCTTTACGACTGTATTCACGCAAAGATAAAAGGCGCAAAGCCCGAGCTTTAAGACTCGGGCTTTGTTTAGTGCTGCTTTTAATTTTACTGTCTAGCTCTGACATCGAACTATTCGACTTCCTCTTCTGCGCTGAGCACATCACTCACTACAGCAGTGCCAGTTTTCACACCTAACTTTGCACGAATTTTTGCTTCAATATCCTGTGCGATTGCTGGGTTCTCTTTTAAGAACTCACGCACATTATCTTTTCCTTGACCAATGCGGTCACCGTTGTAGCTATACCAAGATCCTGATTTCTCAACGATATCGGCCTCAACGCCCATATCGATGATTTCACCTTCTCTTGAAATTCCCGCACCATACATGATGTCGAAAATTGCTTCGCGGAATGGTGGTGAAACCTTGTTCTTCACAACCTTGACGCGGGTCTCGTTACCAACAATCTCATCACCCTTCTTGATGCTACCAATGCGGCGAATATCCAAACGCATAGAAGCGTAAAACTTAAGCGCATTACCGCCAGTCGTGGTTTCTGGGGATCCAAACATCACACCAATCTTCATGCGAATTTGATTAATAAAGATGACTGTGGTATTAGTTCGTTTAATCGCACCGGTCAGCTTACGTAAAGCTTGACTCATCAAACGAGCCTGTAAGCCCGGCAATGAATCACCCATGTCGCCTTCAATCTCAGCCCTTGGAACTAAAGCAGCCACTGAGTCAATCACAATTAAATCGATCGATCCTGAACGTACCAATGCATCTGCAATTTCTAATGCCTGCTCGCCAGTGTCTGGTTGAGAGATCAAAAGATTATTAACATCGACTCCCAAGCGTGATGCGTATTGAACATCTAATGCATGTTCAGCATCAATAAACGCACATGTACCACCGAGTTTTTGCATTTCTGCAATGGCATGCAATGTTAATGTTGTTTTACCCGATGACTCTGGGCCGTAAATCTCAATCACGCGACCACGTGCTATGCCACCAACCCCTAAGGCTATATCTAAACCAAGAGAGCCGCTAGAAACCACCTGAACATCTTGATTAATTTCAGCGTCGCCCAATCTCATGATTGAGCCCTTGCCAAATTGCTTCTCAATTTGTGCCAAGGCTGCTGTTAATGCCTTTTGCTTGTCTCCGCTCATTCCTTCAAATTCTGATGAGGCTGATTTTCTTTTGTCATCTAAGGCCATTTTTTATTCCTTTTCGCTATCTATTGGGCTTTTTTTCCGTAATTTCTTCTACTGTCTTACTGCTTAGAAGTCACTGTATATAAAAACAGTACTATTTGCAAGTACCTTTTGTGTAGAAATTACGGATTTTTGATTAGTCCTTGTTCTATAGGGGTTCGACTCCAATGGCAGAACAATGGTATTGCCACAGCCCAGATCACGCCGATGAGTATGAATCCTAAGACCTGGCCTCTAGGACCCCAATCTCCCGCCCCCATGCGTATTCCAGCCTCATAGGATAGTGGTCCACAAATACCCCCTAGGATTGCCCCAAGAATAGGTTTGCCCTTAAGCCAAGAAAGAGATCCATTGATAGTGCTAGCCACTAGAGCCCAGAGCACCCACATCCATGCTGGAGAAAGGTAAGGGCTAGGCCATGCCTCTTTAAAGTCCAATAAATTTAAATACATAATAAGTGTGTCAGCGCTCACTCCGTATATAACGGCTTTAATCAAAAGACTAAGCTCTATTTTAGGAAAATTGGACCGCCAAATATGAAAGGTAATATAGGCCAAAGTTCCCACAACGGCCCAAAGTACTTTTTGGTTAGCTGCACCCCAAACGCAAGCAAACCAGCCAAGCTGAAAAAGGACAAAGTTCCAAAATTTAGCCATATTGAATACTCAAGAGACCTAAGAAAAAGACCACTGCCGCTTGGCAATGGCCTTTTGATTTGGTGGGATTCAGGGATTCATATTGCTATCGTAAGTAATTGATTTAATAAGATAGACTACCCATAAAATCAAAAACCTACTCACTAAACTACTCACACATTGCAAAAGTACCCCACTCAAAACCACCTCTAAAAAACCAACTACGATCATAGCGGAATCTAACTACTTCATCTGCCATGTCTATACCCTGAAGATCAATCAATATGATCATCGACTTCGCATTAATACCAACGATTTATCGCCAAAAGTGTCGCAGCAGACAATAGCCCAAGAAAAAAACAGCTCACAAATAGAAGTGTAGTTATGCGTAGCTGCGAGTTGTCCGACCAGTTAAAAACCTTAATAACCTGCAACTTTAGCTTTTGTGGGAGCAACCTCCTGCCCCAGTAATAAATAGTGAACCCATACATTCCAGATAGCACAATATGCAATATCCCAGTTCTGTCTGTATGCGGCACTCCAAAGAACTCAAGACCAAACATTGGGAGTGTCCAACCCACGCTGATTGCCAGGAATGTGATGCCGAATTTCATATCACCCTAGCCATCTTATGTCACCAATCAATTTTCAAGAGCATAAACACGCAATAGCATTAGCGACCTCTATTCTCAATGATTGAGTCAGGCGCGCTTTGAAGGCCCTGCCTCTTAAATTCAGGGTCATTAGCTTTGAGACAGCGAAAATTCAATTCGAAGCGAAACATTCCATCTACCCATGTCGTTGCATTACTCTTTTCACTCAATGTGAATATCTCTAAATTCCCTTGTTTTGAACATTGCTCAGCAGCCTCTTCATAAGCTATTCGCTTTGCTGCAGGAATGCCGCCCTTACCCCAAGATGCCGAAGTGGCGATAGTGAATGTTTCAGGACCAATCTTAATAACGCCTGATGAATGGGAGCAGCCGGCAATGAGGATGATTAACCCTAAAACGAGAAATCTTTTCATGCCCCATCCTTGTTTTGGCTATATCTATTCAATAACAATATTCACAATATATTGTGAAGACTTATAGTAACAAAAAGAACAAAGTTTTCCCAATATGTTGGGAAAGCAAAAAACTCCTGTTGATGTGGTATTTGGAATCGTTCTTAGAAGGGTTCGCAAAGAAGCAAACCTCTCCCAGGAGGGTTTAGCGCTTGAGGCAGATCTCCAAAGAAACTACATAAGCCTAATCGAATTAGGCACAAATCAGCCTACTATCACCACCATCTTTAAATTGGCAAAGGCTTTGAAAATCAAGCCCAATGAGCTTATTGGCCTAGTTGAACAGGAAATGAAAATTAAGTAGCAAATAAGTCGCCTACCCAATCTCTGATGTTAAGATCTCAGCACCCCGTAAACGGCTGGAGCGAGTCTTGGTTAAATCTGAGCTTTCCAGATTGCCCTGCGGGGTTTTGTGTTTTTGTTACACATCCATCTACTCTGCTAACCGCGGAACCCCCGTCACTACATTTACGATCATTCCAGCAACACTTTCTGATTTACCCCCAAATAGGCCGAGATGCTTTCCAAGTAGTTCATACCCCTTTAGCACCTGCGTAGCCTCAAATGCTTCACCTTCACCCTCACAGCGCCTGATTACACGCAATATGCCCTGTACAACCAATTCAGAGTTAATCTCAGTTCGCTCAGCCCTTTGAGACATTGATCCTTGAATTACTTTGGCTATTTGAGGTTTTCTAAGGTTCTCGTCGCCTATCTGCCCAGCAGTCTTTTTGCTATACCCAGCTCGTATGGCGGCTTGAGTAGCATTTAGGTCAACAAGGTATTCAGCAACAAATATATTTTGCTTAGGTGTTAATTTCTTTGATCTAGATTCAACATCTAGTTTCATCTCTTTAGGCAATCTAACCTCCCTTCGATGCTTTTATATAGTCACGAGAGGATGCATCAGGAGCATTGTCATAGTCTCTCACCCAGGCATCATTTGAGTCATCGATAACTCTTTTATCTATAAGCTGATTTGAGTTAACTTGATCTAACTTAATATGATTTAAAGAACCCTCCAGTTCACCTGTAGGTTCACCCATAGGTTGACCTACAGGTTCACTTTGCTTAACCTTTCTAATCGTATTCATAGTCACAAAGGCCACATAAAAATCGCCCCCTTGAGTACGGTCAGCTGATGTAGTAACGCCTCTGCCCTTGGGGGCATATTTTTTGGTAAACCTGACTTAACTAGCTCTTGCCGAGAGAGTAATAACAGTCTCACTCACTTTGATTGCATCTAAGTAGTTCGCCCAATCTTGAAGCATTACTCTGCGCTGGGGAAGATACCTTGCATGGTTGTAACTGGCAGAGGATTTATTTCTTTCTGCGTGGGCTAATTGAATCTCAATATGTTCATGCGCATAACCCTGCTCATGCAAGATAGTGGAAGCCACGCCTCTGAATCCGTGGCCTGTCATCTTCCCAGCGTAGCCCATACGCTTTAACGCCATTAGCAAGGTGTTGTTGCTCATTGTCTTTTTGGGGTGCTTGGTGGACGGAAAGACAAACTCCCTTCCCCCAGTAATCTCCATTAACCGCTTGAATATGGCCTCTACCTGATCTGACATTAAGACGATATGAGGGTCTTTCATTTTCATGCGCTCGGCTGGAATACGCCATTCCTTAGCCTCTAGGTCTATCTCTGACCACCTAGCTCCAATTAACTCGCTTGTCCTCACGAATACATAAGACATTAACTGCAAACCTAGGCGGGTGATCTCATCGCCTTTTTGAATTATTCCGTATTGGTCAATATCTCTTAGTAAAGTTGGAAGCTCTTTAACATCCACTCGCTTATAGTTTTCCTGATTGACGGGCTTTAGGAAGTCGGCGGGCTTTACCTGAGACGCTGGATTACTGTCACATAGGCTATTAGCTACTGCATACCTAAACACTTGGCTACTGGTTTGATAGGCTCGCTTGGCAATGTCGTGTGCACCCCTTGCGTCTATCTTTTTGATTACCGTTAAAAGTAGCTGGACGCTGATTTCACTAACCGGCCTAGGCCCAAGGTGAGGAAACAAGTCTTTTTCCATACGCCTATAGACCCGCTTTATATGATCAGGGCTTTTATTGGCCTTCCAATTCTCATGCCAGCGTATCGCCACCGCTTGAAAGTTGTTATCAGTAGCCTCACCTTTTCGTAGCTTCTTTTCCTGCCTATCGAGTGAGGGGTCCACTCCAGCCTCTAGGAGCTTCTTTAGCTCAGAGTGCTTAACCCTTACCTCTTTGAGTGAAACATCGGGATAGTTACTTAGGGATAGCATCTTGGCCTTGCCCGCATAGCGGTAGCGATAACGCCATGCCATTGCCCCGCTAAGCTGACGCATTAGCACCAAACCGCCTCCATCGGGGTGATTGGGCTTATCGGTGGGCTTTATAGCCTTTAAATAGGCATCGGTTAGCTTCATTTATTACCCCTAATTCCCCCTATTTTTCATTTGTTACTCACAGAGGGTGATTCATACTCACGAAAATACTCACACATTTTGTATATTACTCACAATAACAGGGGTTACCAATGGATAACAAAAAACCCCTTAAAGCTATATGCAGTAAGGGGTTTGTTGGTGTATCTTGGTGTTGCTTGGAGCTAAACTGGTGGCGATTCAGGGATTCGAACCCCGGACCTGTGGATTATGATTCCATCGCTCTAACCAACTGAGCTAAATCGCCGAACATATGATTGTATCAAAATCAGGTTGATATGGCAGTACCCTTAACCCGCTTTCTTTAGTAAAGCGCTAATCGTTTTCAAGCTCTTTAGGTTCTCCAGGCTTAAGCTTGCTTCTATCAAAGCCTTAGATTGCTTATTGCCTAAGACGGGGTCCATCAGATCTCGACACTTAGCCACTACCTCATCCCTGCCCATAGGATTGCGCGGGGTGCCACGTACAGCATCCACTCGCTCTGTAAGAATCGACCCATTATTTAATTCAATCTCAACAATAGCCACCCTGACTGGCATGAACTGTGAAAGTGCTGGATCGGGTATGAGCTGTATTTTTGAACGTATATTTAAGACATCTGGATGTTGCATCCTGGCAATATCATGTGCAGCCTTAAACGAAGCTGTTTTATCTAACAGCATGACGGAGACCATATATTGCAGGCAGATATCCGGCATATCGCGGTTATCAACCACTTTAGCTACCGATGGTTCAAGTCTTACGCGCACTGCTGTAACTTGGCTAAGATCAAAAGAATGCTTGCGGAGAATGATCTCCATTGCGTCAAGAGGTCCTTGAATTGGTGAGCCAACCGACCATTTTTTAATATCCGTTTGTGTAATCTCAAAACGATCGCCCAACTTTTCAACCAACTGTAAGCGGTCTGCATTTGGAGCGGTAGCTAAAAAATAATTGTCGGCTCCAGAAAAAACATCATTCACACCATTCCAATCTGAATGAACTAGCAAGGCAGATATCACACCATTTTTAGCGGGCATGCCGCCAAAAACAAAAGCCTTCTCAATATGATCAGTATCTCTCCCCCAAGATGCGATACCAGAAGCCTGCTGCGCCGTGTAATCTAATAGCCAACGCATCTGCTGCGCATTCAGACTGGCTGCACAACCCGCAGCAGCCGCTGCACCAAAGATCCCAGCAATACTATGAGAACTTTTATGGCTCTCATAGCTAAACTTAGGGCCACCCATCGCTATCAACAAGCGCGTACCAATGTCATACCCCAACGTGACGGCACGCAAGAAATGGGTCCCACTAATATTAAGTTCTTCACCAACAGCAAAAGATGCGGGAATAACAGCACAACCAGGATGGGAACGAGAACGTCCATGGGAATCATCGGTCTCATCAGCATGACCCATTACACCGTTAGCCATGGCAGCATCAGCAGCTCCAGAGCTTAGTTTGGAAGCTATCACCGTTTGCTTTCCTTTACTGCCATGTCGTTTTATATATCGCAATGCGGCTTGACCAGGCAAAAGCTCCGAACCAGAAATAATGGCGGCAAAAGTGTCGAGTACATGGAGCTTTGCTTGCTCCAGCACCTCGGGAGGTAAAGGCTGAATCTCTGCCGCACCCATATAGTTACTTAAAGTAAGCATCTCAGAACTCAAAATATTATTCTGAGCTTGTACAAGGTTAGACGGCATTAATAAGCTCAATGGAACTAAACCTGCGCCGCCTAGAAAGGCTCTTCTCTTCATGATCAATACCTTTTTATAACCTACCAATCAACAATAAACAATAAAACTCATCTCGATTCAATGAGGAAAGTAGGCGCCAAGCTTATTTAATTTGAAAGATACTTAAGCCAGGCTCTCTTCCATACCGAACATAAACCTCAATTTTCTTGGCCAGAAATAACTTTTTGAGGACCTCATCCTTGTTTTCAAAAGTAATGGCAGTTTGTTCAGGGTAATGCGAGAAAGCATCGCTCATCACATCAACAGGCACACCATCAATCTTAATTTGACTAACACTGCGCTTATATAAACGATCCTGCTGTATGAATA
The DNA here is from genome assembly GCA_903845455.1 of uncultured beta proteobacterium. Classification (GTDB taxonomy): domain Bacteria; phylum Pseudomonadota; class Gammaproteobacteria; order Burkholderiales; family Burkholderiaceae; genus Polynucleobacter. The sequence continues at coordinate 11,598 of CAIMXN010000285.1, forward strand.
TTAGGCGCTTGAGATATTTATCCAATACCAGCTTTTGAGCCTGCTCATTGGTCTTGTAATAATAGACAAGCTCCTCCTTGCCATTGGTGGTGACATCACGCTCCTCATCCCACTTGGCATAGGCAGCCTGACCTATCAATATGCTAAGCAATACCGCTATAACCCTGCTATATAAATGCATCATTCTCTTTCTTGGACTTATGATGTGATCTTATCAGGCGAAAACTCTCATGCGAATCTTATCTATCTCCTCTGGCAAAGTTGCTCCATTATTTGGTGACCATCATCCCAATTACAAAACTGTAGCCTCTGCGATTCGTAAACAATCAATTAGCAACCTACACAATCCCGTACCAGTAGACATCACTAAACTAGGCATTCAGGGCGATGAACAAGCTGATCTATCAGTACATGGTGGCATTGAAAAAGCAATCTATGTCTATCCAAATGAACACTATGCCTTTTGGAATGCATTACTCACTCGGGAAACCAAAAAGTCAGTAGAACTGCAATATGGCGCTCTTGGAGAAAATTTTACGATCGAAGGCTTGCTTGAAACTGATGTCTATGTTGGCGACAAACTCATCATTGGAGATTTAGAGTTTTCTGTAGTTAAACTTCGCGAACCTTGCTTCAAATTCAACGCTGTTATGAGCTATAAAGGTGCTGCAAAAGCCATGGTGCAATCTGGATTTAGCGGCTGGTATTTACGTGTCAATCGAGAGGGTACTCTTGCTGCTGGTGCGGATATCAAACATATCTCTGGCCCCAAGGACACCTCTATTGCTGCGCAGAATTTAGCGCTCCTTAATCGTAGGAATCAACAAAATTTGTGGGAATAAAAAAACCCGACCACTCTCAGTGATCGGGTTTTAAATTTACCGCAGACTAAAATTACTTAGTCACGAGCATAAATATCTATGTCTTTTGTTTCTTTAACAAAGAGCACACCGATAACCAATGTCATTGCAGCAATGATAATTGGGTACCAGAGACCGTAGTAAATATTACCGTTCTGTGCCACCAAAGCGAAGGAGATCGTTGGTAACAAGCCGCCGAACCAACCATTACCAATATGGTATGGCAAGGACATCGAGGTATAACGAATGCGGGTTGGGAACATCTCAACCAACATAGCCGCAATTGGGCCGTAAACCATCGTTACCAAGATTACGAGGTATAGCAATAAGAGGAATACAGCAAAATAGTTGATCGCAGCTGGATCAGCTTTAACTGGATAACCTTCTTTATTCAATGCCTCACGAATCGCCTTTTTAAACTCAGCATCCTGTGCTTTTGCATCTGCAGGAGCTAAGCCCTTAGCCGTATAACCAGGGATTTCGATATCACCAATCTTCACAACAGCCACTGAGCCAGCAGGTGCTGCAACGGTAGTGTAGCTAGCAGAGTTAGAAGCCATCACTTGTTTTGCAATATCGCAAGAACTCGTGAACTTGGCTGTACCGGTTGGATTGAACTGGAATGTACATTCATTAATATCAGCAGTAACGGTTGCTGGAGCAGTTGCCATGGCTTTTTCTAACGCTGGGTTAGCAAAGTGGGTCAGGCCATTAAATACAGAGACAGGTGTATTTGGAATGTAGGTAATAACCGCCAACAACAAGCCAGCCATGATGATGACCTTACGGCCAATCCTGTCTGACAAGCTACCGAATATAACGAAGAATGGTGTGCCAACCAGCAATGAAGCAGCAATCAACAAGTTTGCGGCCTTAGCATCTACCTTTAATACTTGAGTAAGGTAGAACAAAGCGTAGAACTGACCTGTATACCAAACCACCGCTTGACCTGCAACCAGACCAAACAATGCCAAGATTACAATCTTCAAGTTTTTCCATTGACCAAATGATTCTGTCAAAGGTGCTTTAGATAATTTACCTTCATCTTTCATCTTCTTGAAAGCTGGTGACTCATTCATGGACAAACGAATCCAGACAGAGATACCCAACAAGGCGATAGAAGCGATGAAAGGAATGCGCCAGCCCCAAACGTCAAAGTCTGCGCCAGTGAATTCCCGTGTGAACAAAATCACGAGCAAGGAGAGGAACAGGCCAAGAGTCGCTGTTGTCTGAATCCAAGCTGTGTATGCACCCCGCTTACCGTGAGGAGCGTGTTCAGCAACATAAGTAGCTGCACCACCATACTCACCGCCCAAAGCCAAACCTTGGAGCATCCGTAATGCAATTAAGAGAACTGGAGCAGCAACGCCGATAGTTGCGTAGTTAGGCAGAATACCGACAATAAATGTCGAACCACCCATAATCAGAATGGTCACCAAGAAGGTGTACTTACGACCAATCAAATCGCCCAAACGACCAAATACCAAGGCGCCAAATGGACGAACGATAAAACCGGCAGCAAACGCTAATAAAGCGAAAATGAAGGCGGAGCCTGCATCTAAGCCTGAGAAAAACTGTTTGGCAATAACGGCAGCCAATGAGCCGTAAAGATAAAAGTCGTACCACTCAAAAACCGTACCCAAAGATGATGCAAAAATAACTTTGCGTTCTTCAGCGGTCATCGGGGCTGCTTTAATTGCTGTTGACATCACTAGCTCCTAACTATTTTTATAAAAATTTAACAACGAACTAATTATGAGGGGGAAATTTTCATAGAAATCGCATACTTAGGGTAATTCCTCATCAAATCGGATCGGGGTTTTCCCGAGTTCTACAATGTTATAAGTGCAAATAACAACAAAACATCTGGGGAGCAATATATGCAACAAAAATGGGGTATTCGTGGAATGGCAGTGGCGCCACACTCCCTTGCATCTGAATCGGCCTTAGCAGTTCTGAGGGAGGGTGGCAATGCGCTGGATGCCATGGTGGCAGCAGCGGCAACCATTGCCGTTGTCTATCCCCATATGAACTCGATTGGTGGCGACTCCTTTTGGGTAATTCACTCGCCTGGTAAGGCTATGGGTGGTATTGATGCTTGCGGTGCAGCAGCAGGTCTTGCAACTAAGCAGTGGTATGCCGAGCGCGGTATTACTAAAGCCATTCCATTTCGTGGCCCTGTAGCAGCCAATACGGTAGCAGGCACTATCTCAGGCTGGGGTGCAGCACATCAACTTTCTAA
>CAIMXN010000286.1 GCA_903845455.1 uncultured beta proteobacterium
GGACGGCCAACACTAATGAAATTCAAATCAAACTCGTCATGCCAAACCTTTGCTGTATTCGATTTAGCCACCTCAACTACGCTATGCCAAACCTTGGACAAAGGTGCGTCATCTGCCTGACTTTCTTGCCCATCCGGAATCGAAGCCACAATTTGATCGAGCAACTCCTGGTCTGGCGGTTGATGAAAGAGTCTGGCAATCAAGCCGTATAAATCAGCCCTAGCCAGATCTTCGGGCAGCCCTATATCACCCACAGCGGTTGATACACTATCTTTTGCTTGTTCGCTCATGTGTCTTTTTTCACCATATCAACCACCCGACAATCACTACACATCTTCAGTCTATCCATTGCTGGGCCAGCAAATGCTCCATGCGTACCCAACTTAGTCAACATCAGCTCAACCATTTTTAATGTGCCAAAGGGCTTGCCACAACTAATGCAATGAAAAGCTAGGGTCTCATTGAGATCCACTCTTTGCTTACGTTGCTCAACAGTCAAGAGGCGTGGACTCAAGGTAAGCGCCTGTTCTGGACAAGTCTGCACGCAAATACCGCACTGCACGCACTGCTTTTCAATAAAGGAAAGTTTGGGCTCTTCTGGGTTATCCAACAAAGCACCTTCGGGGCAGCTACCTACACAAGACATACACAGAGTGCAGGCCTCTTTATTAATGTTGAGTCCGCCCAAGAGGGAGGATTTTGGCAATACAGCTCCCTCGCTTGGAATAGGTGTCTTAGCCTGTTTTTGCAAATGCTCTAAAACAGCTTCTAGGGTTTCTCGCTTTTGATTGCTCAAGCCAAAAGTTGCTGGAGCACACACGGGCGGTAATGAGCCACGTTGGCGTAATTGACCCATGGCAACCGAAACTGGTTCAAGATCATCAGCAGCGCTTGCTTGTATCAATGCAATGCGTGCATCAAATCCATAGGCCTGCAAAATGGCATTTGCTAAAGTACTTTGGGTTTCCAATGCGTCACGATAGGCTGGGTCTTCATCACCACTCAAAAGCAAGATGACTTCACCAAAGCCATAGCTCAGAGCTCCCAACCAAAGCTCTAAACCGGTAGAAGCAATGTGCTCAATGCCATAAGGTAAAACAAATGAAGGTAAACCTTCAAATTGCTTAGATTTCAAATGGGCTGACCGTCCAAGGGCATCGATTAATTGCGTACCAGCCTTGAGGGAATGTAGTAACAAACTCGGTGCAACTATTAGCTTCGCTTTAATGCTTTCTGCACCAAATACATTGGCCAGCAGTTTGATTTCTTTACCTTGATGTTCAATACTTGGGTAGTTATAACGCATGGCGCCAGATGGACAAACTGTAGAGCAAGCTCCACAACCCATGCAAAGATTTGGGTTTACTTCAACCGTACCTTGTCCATTCTTAAACAAGGAGGCAATGGCGCCAGTGGAGCAAACATCAATACAGGCATTACAACCCACTTTGCCATTACGCCCATGGGCGCAAACCTTCTCGTTATAGATAAAGTATTTTGGCTTCTCAAACTCGCCAATGAGTCCGAGTAATTGATTAGCGACAAGCGCTTGCTCAAACGGGTCTCTGCCTGGAGCGAAATATCCCTGAGGCGGCTGACTCATGCGTAGCTTTGGATCAACCCGCAAATCCATAATCAAATCAAACTCTGAACTACGCTTGCGTTCAACCCGATCAAATTGAATGGCTCCAATGCTGGCACAAGCAGTGACACAAGCACGGTGCGATTTACATTTATCCAAATCAATCTGAAATGAATCATCAATTGCATTTTCTGGACAAACATCAACACAAGCACCACAACGCGTACACATTTCTGGATCAATCGGGTTTTGTAAATCCCAGTCGACTGAAAAATGACCTAGATAACCATCCAGTTTGGTAACTTGGCCTGTGTAGATTGGAAAATTTCTCGCAATCGGTAAAGTGCCTGGCTCAGTACACAAGACGGAAACGTCAAGCGAGTCACTCAGTTTCTCGGCCCAAGGTAAAGCCTGCTCTCCAGACCCAACAATCAGCAGTCTGCCTTGGCTCTCGTAATTGACGACCGGAACTGGCTCAGCTTCTGGCATATCAGCCAGGGCAAGTAGCGCAGCAATCTTGGGGCCAGAGGTTTTGGCCTCTTGGGTCCAACCAGCAACTTCACGAATATTGACAAAGCGTAATGGTGCTATTAATGCTTTGTCAGATTGCGCGGCTAATTCATTAAACAAGGCGCCCTCTTGGGTACAAGCGACCACCAGTGAATCATCGCCATCCAAAGCCTTCAAAAATAAGCCAACCTCCTGTCTACATAGGGAGGTATGCATTGTCACACCCAAGGCCTTTGCATCTAGTGGCATCGTGCCATTGCAGTTACAAACTAATTTTTGACTCATGAATAATGTTCTTAGCTATTGTTTTTATGCACAGGAATACTGTCAGAAGAAATTTCTGATTCAGTACTTGAATGCGTAGATGTTAAATCAACTGGGTTGCTCAAAGGCAATGCCCGCTCAGCCTCTTCTGATTCAGATGAGGTAGCAGTCTCCAGCTTTTCCTGCTCTTCTGCATTCCCGTCACCCTTACGAAAAATATTGAGCATGTCAGACTGCACCATGCGCTTGAGCATATCAAAAGGAAGTGGCTCAGGTTTTGAGTAATCATCAATGTAGATATCTAAACCATCCATCACATTAAAATGGGGGTCTGAAAACATTTTTTTGAGGGCGGCCTGCTGAACTGCAGGATCCACGCCTGGTTTCATAAAGGCGGAAAAATCAGGGGCGAAGCGATCAATCTTCTCAACATCTTCCAAAGTAGCCGACACTGGAAGAGCTTGATCCTTCAAGGGGTCAGTGAGTGTCGCAGGCTTGATAGCCTCTGCCTGCGGATTTGCATCAACCGGTTTTTGTTCTGGCTCCATTTGCTCGCCCGCCTTGCGGCGTGACCAACGATTCAGAAAGCCGCCAGCCATTATTTTTCCGCTGGGCGATCGGCGCCCTTAAATGATTCAGGACGGTGACGCTTCTTCGGCTCAGGATGGTAATGTTCATTCACATACTCTTGCAACCAAGAAGCATGCTCAGCAGTCATGGGGGTGTTATCAACCGATTCGCCACCATCTAATAAACGCCCTGCCTCGTTATAACTTACAGAAAGACGATGGGGTACTGCAATCGTCGTTTCTGATTTAGCCAATGCAATTGACTGCTCATCAATATAGCGCTCGATATCCTCTTCTAAACGCCACATCACAAACCAGCATGGCTGAGTCGCAGATAAATTGAGATAGTAGCCTTCGGCTTCATCTGGGAATAAATTGAGTTCATACCCAGTAAAGAGCCAAGACTCCCCATCAGCATCGCGTCCCAGAAACTGACCAACAATCTGGTTGCCCTGCTTTGCTTCAAATTGACCAAAATCTGGCAACACCTCTTGCAGCACCCATTTAAATGAAATCCATGGGTTATCAATGTTTTGCTTACGCATCATGACCGCAAAGCGCATAAGTCCTCAGGTGTTCTGAACAACGATGTTAGGAAACTTACTGCTCATATCTTTTGAGAGAGTAGCAACTCGAATTGCAACCTGTCTAGCAATATTTTTATAAAGCACACTAATTGCGCTATCAGGGTCAGCCACTACAGTTGGACGTCCAGCATCTGCCTGCTCGCGAATGGAAAGATTTAATGGCAAAGCGCCTAAGAAATCAGTGCCATACTCCTTGCACATCTTCTCGCCACCACCGGCACCAAAGATATGTTCCTCATGGTTACATTTAGGGCAGATGTAAGTACTCATGTTCTCGATAATGCCAATAATGGGCACGCCAACTTTCTCAAACATTTTGAGGCCCTTACGGGCATCTAACAAAGCAATATCCTGCGGGGTAGTCACAATCACAGCGCCAGTAACAGGCACCTTTTGCGCAAGCGTCAACTGAATATCTCCTGTACCTGGAGGCATATCGACAATCAGATAGTCCAAATCACGCCAACGCGTTTGACGGAGTAATTGCTCTAGTGCAGAAGTTACCATTGGGCCACGCCAGACCATGGGAGCGTCTTCTTCGATTAAGAAGCCGATAGAGCTCGCTTGCAAACCATGTCCTTCCATGGGTTCAATCGTATTTTCTTCAATGGATTCTGGCCTACCCGTAATGCCAAGCATCATTGGCTGACTTGGCCCATAAATATCTGCATCCAAAATACCCACTTGAGCACCTTCTGCAGCCAAAGCCAATGCCAGGTTTACTGCCGTGGTGGATTTTCCAACGCCACCCTTACCACTGGCAATAGCAATAATATTTTTAACGCCAGGCAATAGCTTCACGCCACGTTGCACTGCATGCGAAACAATGTGACTATTCACATTAACGCTCACATTTTTAACATCGGGCAGATTGCGCAGAGCAGTAATGACCGATTTACGAATGACATCAAATTGGCTTTTTGCAGGATATCCCAAGGAGATATCTAAAGAGATTTCACCATCCTCAACGCGCAGATTTTTAACGGCCTTCGCCGTTACAAAATCAACCTGAGTATTTGGGTCAATTAGACCTTTTAATACTGCTTGTACAGCTTCAACAGTAACAGCCACTACATTCTCCTAAGAATAGCCATACGCCACATTGGGCATCTTGATGCATCGATTTTTGAATTGTTGCGAATTTTTGAATAGTGGGTAGATTAACCGCACAAAGGATTCTTTGCTGAAAGTCTGGGCTTATAGGCTAAATAGCTGGATTTAGAAGATCCAGAGACTGAGGTAATAGACGACCATCGACATCAGTGCAGTGGCTGGGATAGTAAAGATCCAAGCCCAGATGATATTGCCAGCCACTCCCCAACGCACTGCACTGGCACGCCGTGTCGAACCAACACCAACAATAGCCCCAGTGATTGTGTGGGTAGTCGATACGGGAACACCCATGGCTGTTGCCGCAAATAGAGTAATGGCCCCGCCCGTCTCAGCACAAAAGCCGCCTACTGGCTTGAGTTTTGTAATCTTTTGACCCATAGTTTTAACAATCCGCCAACCGCCAAACATCGTACCCATGGCAATAGCGATATAGCAACCAATAATGGTCCACGTTGGCGGCATACTGGCACCCGCTTCAGCGTAGCCAGTAATAATCAACAAGAGCCAAATAATGCCGATTGTTTTTTGCGCGTCATTACCTCCATGGCCCAAGCTGTAAGCGCTAGCTGATACCAATTGCAAACGACGAAACCAGCGATCTGTTTTTGCCACATTGACGTTTCTGCAAACCCAAGCTACCAACAGCATCATCAGCGAGCCTAGCAAGAAACCAACAAATGGTGAAATAAAAATAAAAGCTACTGTTTTAATAATGCCGGACCAAACTAAACCATCGAATCCAGCCTTAGGAATCGTGGCACCAACTAAACCCCCAATCAAAGCATGAGATGAGCTAGAAGGAATACCGTAATACCAAGTCAGAATATTCCAGACGATCGCGCCGACTAAGGCGCCAAAGATCACATGTAAATCCACCGATGATGGGTGAACAATCCCTTTACCAACGGTTGCCGCTACGCTCAAATGGAAAATAAAAATCGCAAGGAAGTTGAAAAATGCAGCAAACAGAACTGCTTGCTGGGGCTTCAAAACACCAGTAGAAACTACTGTGGCGATAGAGTTTGCAGCATCATGAAAGCCATTCATAAAATCAAAGGCTAAGGCTAGCGCCACCAAAAGCGCTACTACCCAAAAAGCAGTTTGTATTGAAGGCAATTTAATTCGCTTTAAGAGTTCTCAAGAACGATGCCTTCAACCAAGTTGGCAACGTCTTCGCATTTATCAGTAACTTCTTCGAGTAATTCATAAATGCGTTGTAATTTGATTAATTCACGCACTTCAATATCTTCGCGGAATAATTTGGTAATGGCAGTTGAAAGCAAGCGATCTGCACCGGACTCCAAATGATCAATCTCATCACAAGTTTTTAGGGCTGCTTTAGCAACTTCTGGATCGGAGATGTCCTTGAGCGTACCCACGGCATTTTTTAAGCCGATGCAGCACTGATTACAAAGCTGGGCCATGTGCAAGATCTCTTCGGTCATCTGTTTGACGTTATACAGATGCATAGCCTCTGTACCGTTTTGAATCAAGTCAGCCACATCATCCATCGTATTGATCAAAGAAAAAATTTGGTCGCGATCAATGGGGGTAATAAATGTTTTATGCAGGCGACGATGCACCTCTTTGACAACATCATCACAAGTATGTTCTGCTTTATCTATATCTTGAGTGTATTTGGCACGCAGTGCCTCATCGTTGTAGTGCTCAACGAACTTTAAAAAGGATTCAGATGCGGCAACAATTTGTTCAGCGTGCTGATTGAACAATACGAAGAAATTACCATCGTGAGGCATTAACTTACTGAAGAACATAAATCACGATCCTTTAGGAACAAAAGCTACGGGTTTTGTTGGGTTTGTCGACATTCTAATCAAAACTTAATGAGAGACCGGAAAGCCTGCATCAGTTATAAGCTGACTTGCGAGCTCAGCACTCAAGCTCGTCTCCAACTCAACGGTCTGCGTTGCTAAGTCTGCCAAAACCTTAGCTTGAGGATCTTGTGCCTGAATTGCACGAGTAACTGCATTAATGCAACCACCACAGGTCATCCCAGATACTTTTAAACTCAACATGGCAGATCCTTTTCAGATTTGATCAAGTATTACCCCAACTCAGGAGTCATCAGGTAGATTATCTTCTATATGAGCAACCCAAAAGTGACCCATTCAGATATTTATACCCTCGATATTGGTGGAATGACCTGCGCTTCCTGCGTTGGTCGAGTGGAGAAGGCTTTGGGCAAGGTGCCCGGCATTGAAGGCGCAACTGTGAATTTAGCAACTGAACAGGCCCGTATTAGGCTAAAAAGCGACTCTTTAACTACCATCGCAGATGTCATTGCCACAGTTCAAAAAACTGGCTATGAAGCAAAACTGAGTCATTCTCAAGGCCCAAACTCTGAAAAGCCGCCAAAATTATTTTGGGCAACTGATGGTTTAGGTCGAGTGTTATTGAGCTTTGTCCTATCTGCGCCCCTCTTTTTACCGATGTTTCTCATGCCGATTGGCATTCATTGGAGTTTATCCCCAGCCTGGCAACTGACTTTAGCCACACCCGTCCAATTTATTCTGGGGTGGCGCTTTTATAAAGCTGGCTACAAATCGCTAATGGCTGGTGTTGGCAATATGGATTTACTAGTTGCTCTAGGAACCAGCTCAGCCTATGGCTTAAGCATCTACCTCATGCTGACTTCGGATCATGCACAGCATGAACTCTATTTTGAAGGCGCTGCCGTCATTATCTGTATGGTCTTACTGGGTAAATGGCTTGAAGCGAGAGCCAAACGTCAAACTAGCGAAGCTATTCGGGCACTCCAAAAACTCTGGCCCGAGCATGCAAAAGTTCTAAATCCCGCGCTGGTGATCGATCGCAGTACTGTTTTAGACCAATATCGCGATCTCCCCTTAGATCAAGTGCTTCCAAAGGATCGGGTCTTAGTCTTGCCTGGCGAAAGAATCCCCGTTGATGGCATCATTTTACTGGGTAGTAGCCATGTAGATGAGTCACTGTTGACTGGTGAAAGTGAGCCCCTTAAGAAACAGGTTCATTCCAAAGTCATTGGTGGAGCACTCAACGGCGAAGGTGTTTTAGTGATTGAGGCACAAGCTGTCGGTGTGGAGAGTGTCCTCTCCAAAATCATCACCTTAGTGGAAGAAGCACAAACCCAAAAAGCCCCGATACAAAAACTGGTCGATCAAGTCAGCGCCATCTTTGTACCCACGGTTATCGTGATTGCCATCATGACTGGGATTGCCAACTGGCTTTATCTGGATTCAGCGGCAATTGCGATTTTGCGTGCCGTATCAGTTTTAGTAATCGCTTGCCCTTGCGCACTCGGCTTGGCCACTCCTGCAGCCATCATGGCTGGTACTGGTGTAGCTGCCCGCTTTGGAATTTTAATTAAGGATCCACAAGTATTAGAGCAAGCACACCGACTGGATATCGTGGCCTTTGATAAAACAGGCACACTCACTGTTGGTCACCCCAAACTATTAACACTTATTCCTTTGTTAGACTCATCCGCATCAGAAATACTAGCTACTGCTGCAGGTTTGCAATTAGGTAGTGAACATCCTCTTGCTAAAGCACTGCTAGATGCAGCCAAAGACCGAAAAATATCCCCTATTGCCAGCTCCACAAGCAAAGCCTTGCCAGGCGTTGGGATTGAAGGCAGCCCTAACTCTGGTCCATGGGAGGGACAGCGACTGTCCTTACAAAGTATTGCCTCGCTTCATCAACACCCAAACTACACCACTATTCTGAATGCCGCGCAAACTCAGCTTGATGCAGGGCAAACTATCTCGGTATTAATGAGCACAGAGGCACCAGTAAATCCTATTGCGCTACTTGCGTTTGGTGATGAACTGAAACCCAATGCAAAAGCAGCGATTGCAGCCTTACATCAGCTTCAGATTCGCACGGTCATGCTATCTGGGGATAATACTGCTGCTGCGTTGCGTGTAGCACAGTCAATTGGCATTGATGAAGTATTCGGGCAAATCCTGCCAGGTAATAAAGCAGAGATTATCCGGCAATTGCAAATGCCTGGTCATAGTAAAAAGCGTCACTGGGTCGCCATGGTGGGTGATGGTGTCAATGATGCACCAGCCTTAGCTTCAGCAGATGTGGGCATGGCAATGTCTACCGGTACAGATGTCGCAATGCAAGCAGCAGGCATTACTTTAATGCGCGGTGACCCCAGCTTAGTTGCTGATGCTATTGATATTTCCAAGAGAACTTGGAACAAGATTCGTCAGAACTTATTTTGGGCTTTTATTTTTAACACTACTGGTATTCCGCTAGCGGCACTAGGCTATCTCTCACCAATGCTTGCTGGCAGCGCGATGGCACTATCAAGCTTTTTTGTTCTGAGTAATGCCCTTCTGTTGAAACGGTGGAGGCCAACTCATTAATTAGTTAAGTGAGTATGAATGTTGGCTGTTTTATTTTTGAGTCTGCCGAATCAACTCAATATCACCATAAAGTGCGCGCGTTTCTGACTTAGTGTTATCGGTGTCAGTAAGCAATGCAATCCCAATCACATCGCCAGGATTTTCTCCATAAGCACGCTTGTAGTCAGCTGCAAGATCACGCTCATGTTTACGCCAGTCTCCTAGCCCCTCCCAGCCTGAATCCACCACAATCATTTTGATGCGAGATGTGTGAGCATTATCTAAAACAGTATTGACAGCCGTCTTTCCAGACCAGATATACATCAAAGTTGCATAAGGCATCTCTTGACCACTAATCAAACTCGCCATCTCAAAATTCATTTTCTCTTTGAGTCCTAGCTTGGATTTATTTCCATCAAATGCTACTAAGAGACGCAGTGGTGCATCGTCATGATTGCGCTCAGCATTATCAGCCTCAGGCATCGGTGCTATCGTCTTCCACTCCCACTTTAGCCAGAGGTTTTGCGCTTGGCGCGGTTTTAATTTAATCGCTAAACCAGAGGCCGATGTTTTTGAATTAGCGCTCAGCACCGTTCTACCTTGGTAATTCTCCAAGCGGTAAACCGTATTCTTTTTATAGGGGGCTATGCGATAAAAATGCCACCCTACTGGCATCCCATCACGAGCAGTCTCAGTAGAAAATTTAGGCAGCTCTTCCTGTGCCGGCAGTTTATCCAGTGATAAGACTTGCCCAGATTCATCTTGAACCGAATCCCGCGAGAGGCCTGCACAGGCAACTAAATTCAAGGTCAAGATCACCATCCAGCCATAAGTCCAAAAGTAGGTGTTGACAGCCTGAAAGGTGGGAAAGGGATGTTTGAGACTCATCCTCATATTGTCCCAAAGAAACACCCAAGTAAGTCTAAAATCATTTCAGACGGAACAATAAAGACCCAGATGCGCTATCAACTACCCTTGCAATCCCCTTCGAGATGGGCAGCAATTTGTATCTGCATCGCAGCAGTTATTCATTTTGCGCTCGGTTTTTCAATTGAGTTTTCTGTCGATGAAGCACATTACGCACTCTATGCACAACATTTAGCATGGAGTTATTTTGATCACCCTCCCTTAGTTGGCTGGATTCAATGGCCATTGGTAACCCTGACATCTGCAGAAGGGTTGATTCGATTAATCCCAGAATTGCTTTGGATTCTTTCTTGCTACTTAGTCTATCAAGTCACAATTGAAATCCATCACTTGATGCAAGGTCGCAATACGGGCTACCTCACCAGCGCACTGCCCTCAGGCAGTAATTGCGGCTTCTTTGCTGTTCTTGCCATCGTTGCAGCACCTCTCCCGCATGTGTTGGCGATTGGTTTATTACCAGACAGTCTCTTGACCCCATTAAGCCTTGGCTTAATGATGATGGCCATCCGCTGGTGTAGACAAGATGTATTTAGCACTACTGATTGGGTGATCACTGGAGCTCTTTTAGGTCTGTCTGGATTAAGTAAGTACACCGGCGTGTTGGCTGCCTTTGCCTTGCTCTTGGTGTTTTTAAGTTCATCTAAAAAACCTTGGATTTCTAAAGCTGGTTTTTGGCTTGCAGTATTGATCGCGACTCTCTTGATCACCCCCGTCCTGTATTGGAATTGGATGAATGATTGGATTTCCTTCAAATATCAAATTGCGCACGGCGCTGGCAGCTCTTGGGTATGGCGCAGAGTGGCTGCCTTTTTAGGCATCCAGATCGCTTGCTTTGGTCCGCTTTTGCTGATCGGTGGATATATTTTTTTGAAGAATTCCTTTCATACTGCTAAATTATCTTTGGCATCCTTGCTGAGCTTTTTCTGGATACCATTTGCCATCTTTGCCGCTCTTTCTGGGGGCGGTGGACTTCCTCACTGGACGAGCCCTGCTTGGTTTTGTCTCGCTCCCTTTGCTGGTATTGGTTTAGCAAAAGCGTGGTCGATGCATCATCGCAATCTGATCCGCATCTTTTTCAGCCTGCAAATATTACTTTGCTTGCTTGGATTTGGCTTGGTATTAGCTGGTGGCATTTCTTCAGCTGCAATTAAATCTAATCCGATTGCTGATCTCTATGGATGGAAAATGGCTGGGCAAAAAGCTAAGGAACTGGCCCAAACAAACCAACTTAATGGCATTGCAGTTCAAAACTGGACTTTAGGTAGTCGCGCAGCCTGGTATGCCAGCCCGACCCCAGTATTTGTGCTGGATCAACGTCAAGATCAATTTGATCTGTGGTTTGGACAACTCCCCCCAGGAGCCAATGCCCTACTGATCAACTGGTCTGGGATGGGTTTTAATTCCCCTATCGGAAGCAAACCAGGATTTGAACGCTGTGAACTCATCGAGAGCATTGAAATTCAACGTTTTGGACAGAATTTGTCTAAATTTGACTTTAAGCTCTGCAGTAATTGGCAGCCCATGGCTTTAGCAGAGTAATTTCAAGACCTTAGGCGCCTAAGGCATTATCCTTACGCCTATGAATTCACAACCCAACATCACTCCAGAAGCTACATCCAGGTGGAAAGCAATTCTGAAGCGTGCTTGGCCAACAATCCGTATTTTGTTATCGCTTGCTCTACTCTGGAAGGCAACCAGCGGCATTGATTGGCATGCCTTGTTCACTTCTGAATTTAAGTTGCAACCAAAATGGTTTTTAGCTGCAGGGATTGCCATTATTTTGGCATTCATTTGTGGTGGCCTACGTTGGGGCTTTTTAATGCGGACAGTCGGTTTTCAAGGCAGTCTAAAAGACTATGTCGCACTCTACTTTGCTGGCGGACTCATTAATCAAGGTCTTCCTAGTACTCTGGGTGGTGACAGCTACCGCGCTATTACAGCTAGCCATTTAAATAAGGGCGGGCAATTTAGCGAAAGTAAAGAACTCGATGAAGAGCTTCACCATGCGGTTGACCTAGAGCATGCGCCTCCTAAATTGCGCCTGAGTTTTTCTATGGTGCTGGTTGATCGTTTGTTGGGCCTAGCCGGTAATAATCTTTTAGGGGGTATTGGCCTTATTTTAGGTGGTGCCACCTTAGCCGCTTGGGGCGTCATTCTTGGCTATGCCGTCACGGCAGTGATGATTTTTTCAGGCTTAGTGATTGCCTTGATTTTAGCTTGGACCCCATCACGCAATCTTCTCCAAAAGGGCTTAGACCGACTACAAATGAGCAATGCATTACCAGGCATTAAGTTTGCTTTTTCTTGGCCAATGAATATTGCCCAAGCTAGCTTTGCAATTGGCATTCATTTTCTGACCATCCTTGCTTTGGGTTTTTGTTTAAAAGCCTACGGGGCTGATGCACCCATTGAAGGTCTCATGATTGGCTTACCCGCCTTAAGCTTATTGTTGATGTTGCCAATTAGTATTTCAGGTTGGGGCTTACGCGAGGCAACCCTATCATCAGTATTAGCACTGTGGGGTGTTAACCCATCCCTTACCGTGCTAGCGTCTATGAGTTATGGTGCATTGACGGTGTTTTGCGTTCTCCCGGGCGCTTACTATTTATTAAAACGAAAATAATCTTTTAAAGTCAAACTATGAGTATTAGTGTCAATACCATGCGTGCCATTGACCATTGGGTCGGAGTTCCACTGTGTGCTATGGCAACCCCACTCATCGCTTTAGCCGATGGCATCAAGAACCTCTTTTCTCGCGGATCAGATACGCCCCGCAAACTCCTCTTTATTGAATTATCCGAAATGGGTAGCGCAATTCTGGTCGATCCAGCAATGCGCAATGCCCAAGCCCGTGGCGCTGAACTATTTTTCTTGATTTTTAAAAGTAATCGTGCAAGCTTGACTTTATTGAACACCGTCAAGCCTGAGAATATTTTTACGATTGATTCTTCCAGCTTAGGGGGATTAATTAAAGATACTTTACGTTTTTTAATTGTGGCGCGTCGCCACCGAATTGATACCGTGATTGATCTGGAGTTATTCTCGCGGTTTACAGCATTATTGACTGGCCTTTGCGGTGCCCGTCGCCGAGTAGGCTACCACATCTTCCATGGCGAAGGTTTATGGCGCGGTGCCATGCTCACGCGTAAGGTTCTCTACAACCCACATATTCATATTACAAAGAACTTTCTCTCTTTGATTCATGCAGCATTCGCAACGAAGATTGAAATACCTTTTAGCAAAATCCATATCTCAGACTCAGAAGTACGCTTAGAGCAAGCGGTGATTGACCCAGGCGCAATGGAAGTAGTTCGCCAACGAATTGAAAAGCTAGCCAGTGAAGCGGGCATTGCCTTTAACCAAGGTAAAGAGCGCCTGATCTTAGTTAATCCCAATGCAAGCGATTTATTACCACAACGTCGCTGGTCTCAACAGCGCTTCTCTGAACTCATTATTAGCATTCATCAACAATATCCAAGTGACCTCATTTTAATTACCGGCTCGCCTGCTGAATTTGAGTATGTCGAGAAAGTTCGGATCGTTGCTAATGTAAAAAACGCTATTAACTTTGCTGGTCAAGTGAGTTTTTCTGAATTGCCTCCGCTCTATACCTTGTCGGATGTCATGGTTACCAATGACTCTGGTCCAGGCCACTTCTCAGCCGTGACCCCACTGAGAACAGTTGTGCTCTTTGGCCCTGAAACTCCAGCCCTGTATGGTTCAATTGGTAATTCCATTGCCATTACTGCTAACTTGGCATGCTCACCTTGCGTGAGTGCAGCCAATCACCGCAAAACACCGTGTCAAAATAACGTATGTATGCAAGCCATTACTGTTACCCAGGTCCTAGAAAAAGTCGCAATTCAAATTCAGGGTGCTGATCAGGCAAAGACTCGCTAATCAATATGAGCGATAAGAACCTCTCGCTGGCGACATGGCTACTGCCGCTTTTGCCATTGGCATTAGCCGGCTTTACTTACTTTAGTGGTTTACAAACCAGTAGCTTTCTGCTGATCAATAATTTTTGCCAAATAATTCCAGACATAATTTGGGCGGGTCTGACTTTTCTAGGTAATGGCTGGGGCACCTTTGCGATTGCTTTCCCCTTACTGTTGCTTGCGCCACGCGTATTGAGTGCGGGCATCATTACTGGAATCATTTCGGCAATAACCATCTCTACCCTAAAGCCCTTTCTTCAATTCCCCAGACCGGCAGCTATTTTGACAGAAGGTAGTTTTCATCGCATTGGCGAGCTCTTACTATCTAGGGCATTTCCGTCTGGTCATACGTTCACTGCCTTTGCAATTGCGAGCGCCCTCTATTTTTCGTGCGTCAAAGATAAACGCAGTCCACTGATCTTACTGTTTGTGGTCGCATCATTGGTTGGACTCTCACGCATTGCTGTGGGTGCACACTGGCTTACTGATGTGTTTGCTGGTGCAAGTATTGGCATGTGGTGTGGCATGCTGGGCGCGAAACTCTCACAACTCATCCCCAGCAGCTGGCTGCGACCAAACAAACTTTGGCCACGCGTTATTGCTTTCGGCGGAATAGTTACTTCCTATATACTTCTAACGCAAACGATCGATATAAAACTCAATAAACCCATTCAGTATGCATGCGTTGGATTGATTGCCATTACCTTGGTTTTGTTTGTAAAAGCCCAAAAAACCAAGGTTATCTAAGTCATTATGTTTAGTTATCGCCATGCGTTTCATGCGGGCAGTCATGCCGATATTCTGAAGCATTTGACTTTGATTCATTTAGTTGAATATCTCCAAGAAAAACTGGGCGCTCTCACAATCGTTGATACCCATGCTGGAGCTGGCATCTATAGCTTGACGGATGGCTTTGCAACCGTAAGTAAAGAAGCAGATGGTGGTATTTTTCGTCTTATCAAATACGCTGATCAATGTAAAGCCTCCGGAATAGGGATTGGTATTCAAAACTATCTTGACTGTATCCAGGCCGATAATACGGCTGAACAGATCACCCTATACCCTGGGTCCCCTTTTATCTTAGCGCGCATGCTCAGACCACAAGATCGCCTCAAACTCTTTGAACTCCACCCCAAAGAAATCGATATCCTCCGTCATAACGTCAATCAACTAAAACAAGTTAAACAAATTGATGTTTACGCCGAAGATAGTTTTGCAAGGCTTAAGGGTCTACTTCCTCCACCAAGCAGAAGAGGCTTAGTCTTAATTGATCCCTCATATGAAGATAAGCAGGATTACCGTTATCTTGAAACGGCGATGGCAGAGGCTTTAGAGCGCTTTGCAACGGGTTGCTATGCAATCTGGTATCCCATTCTCTCCAGAAGAGAGTCTGCCTCATTACCAGATCGCATGAAAAAAATTGCGGCAAGTCATAAACGCTCTTGGCTACATACAGAATTACGCGTTGAGAATGCTCCTGGTGAGCGACGCCTGCAGGCCAGCGGAATGTTTGTGATCAATCCACCCTGGACACTCGAGAAACATTTAAGCGAAGCCTTACCAACCCTTGTGAAAGCTTTAAGTCTTGATAGTGGCGCTGAATATTTACTGAAAAGTTTTGAGGCTAAACCTTAAACTTACTGATCCCGTACCTCTATCATTACCTCGTTGCGCCTTAAGAAAGGTAAAGTCCAAGGTGGGTTGTAACGTGCAAAATTAGGTAAACCTAGAACCTGCAAATTCTTGGACTGAATCCATCTCTCTAGCTCTGCCGTTTTTTCTTTTACTTTTTCTTCGTTATAGAAACCAGAAAAACTGATGACTGCTTTTTTAGTAGCGGGGACTTCACGCAATTGCACTTTTGCATCAAGAGGCTGTGGCAAGCTTGCCAAAGTATATTGGGAAGGCATCACAAAAGAAACTGTTGAAATGGTTTGATTCGACTCAATTCCAACAGGTGCAGTCATGGCAATTGTTATGCTTTTTTCTTCGAGGCCAACTGGGGTAGTCATTGGAATCTTTTCATTGAGCCGATTTTTTCCAAAAATATAAGCTGCAATTAAGCGAAATCCTTGGCTAGATGCCACATCCATATCACCTTCAACCTTGACCTCCGCTAGTATTAAAGGGGCGTAAGCCCTTAATTCAAATGGTGGGACATTTTCTAATACGGTGTATTTTGGTTCTTCAGTTGCCATGACTGCGCCTGTAAGGAAAAAAGCGATGGTGAATAAACATGCGCGACGAGTCAAATATAAATCTATCAAAGATTCACCATTGCGACTGGAGAGTAAAACCTTGAGCGTTATAACTAAGATGTGTAGTGACACCGACTGGCAGGGTTAGCTTTTCTGTTTGATGGCCGAATGGCAATCCCATCAAGATCGGAATACTAGTTGTAAGCCTGGCACGAATCGCTTCAATTGCACTTACAAGACTATAACCTCGATCATTATCGTAGAGGCGATACGCTGAAAATCCACCTAACAGAATCGCACTTTGATTGCCCAGAATTCCAGCATCCAATAACTGCATCAACATGCGCTCTACACGATAAGGATGCTCATTAACATCCTCTAAAAATAAAATGCCACCTTGGGTTTGAATTGATGACGGCATGTAAGGTGTACCGACTAGTCCAGTCAAGACAGTTAAATTACCACCCCAGAGCATTCCAGAA
>CAIMXN010000287.1 GCA_903845455.1 uncultured beta proteobacterium
AACCTTTTACCCAACACCATGAGATATTTCATGATTTTGCGTGATTTTACAATAGCTTCAGGACATGTCTAAACTCTTTCAAGCCCGTTTCGCAACCACAGTCAATGACACCCATTGTCTGCCCAGCACCCCATTGCGTGAAGTTGCCTTTGCCGGCCGCTCAAATGCGGGCAAATCTAGTGCTATTAATGTCCTTTGCAACCAGAAAAGACTGGCTTTTGCCAGCAAAACGCCTGGGCGCACCCAGCATATTAATTACTTTGGCCTTTTCGCAAAAGATGATCTTTTGGCCTATTTAGTGGATTTACCTGGTTATGGCTACGCAGCAGTCAATCGTGAAACTAAATACCATTGGAATGCCCTGCTTAGTGATTACTTGCAGGTACGAGAGCAATTGGTGGGGATGGTGCTCATTGTGGATGCCCGTCGTGGCATTACTGATCTAGACGAACAAATGATTCAATGGTTTGTACCCACTGGTAAACCTATTCATGTCCTGCTAAGCAAATGCGACAAGCTTAATAAGACTGAGTGCAAGCACACCCTTGAAGCGGTAACAAAACAATTGCAGCAATATGATCCCGCACTTCCAGGCGGCGTGGGTGACTCAAAACAACTTACGGCACAATTATTCTCAAGCACTAAACGCATTGGGCTTGAAGAAGCAGATAATTTAGTGCTTAAATGGTTATTTGAAGCAGAGACTAAAGAAGATGAAATTACCAGCTAACTCTTTATTACACTTCCCATCCCATCGTCCACGTCGCATGCGACGTGATGATTGGTCGCGTCGTCTCATGCAAGAAAACAGTGTAAGCATTAACGATCTCATCTATCCAGTATTTTTGCTTGAAGGCAGCAATCAATCGCAAGCCGTTGCATCGATGCCAGGAGTAAATCGCATGTCATTAGATTTGCTTTTCTCAGTGGCACAAGAGTGCGTGACATTGGGCATCCCTGTCATCGCATTGTTCCCCGTCATTGATTCTGCTTTAAAAACTCCAGATGGTAAGGAAGCTTTTAATCCAAAAGGATTAATTCCGACGGCTGTTAAAGAACTCAAAAAACGTTTTCCTACGCTTGGGATCATGACCGACGTTGCCTTGGATCCCTATACCAGTCATGGGCAAGATGGTGTTTTAGATTCTGAAGGTCGCATCCTCAATGAGGAAACTACTACTATTTTGGTTCAACAAGCAGTGGCACAAGCACAAGCAGGGGTAGATATTGTTGCCCCATCGGACATGATGGATGGACGCATTGGAAAAATTCGTGAGGCGCTCGAGCAGCAGCATTTAACTCATACGCGCATCATGGCCTACTCAGCAAAATATGCATCCGCCTTTTATGGCCCCTTCCGAGATGCTGTTGGCTCTGCAAAAAATTTAGGCAAGGCTGATAAAAAAACATACCAAATGGATTCAGCAAATAGTGATGAGGCGATTCATGAGGTTGCTCTTGATATCAGCGAAGGTGCCGATATGGTGATGGTTAAACCAGGCATGCCTTACTTAGACATTGTGCGCAGAGTCAAAGATACCTTTTCATACCCTACGTATGTATATCAAGTCAGTGGTGAATACGCTATGCTCAAAGCTGCCGCACAAAATGGCTGGCTAGATCACGATGCTGTCATGATGGAATCTTTACTAGCATTTAAACGTGCTGGTGCAGATGGTATATTGACTTACTTTGCGCTAGAAGCAGCAAGACTAATCAAGCTCAGCAAGTAAGGCAGTATTGAGTGGGTCTCCGACCCTGATATCGCCACCCTCTAAGACTTGGGCCCTGATGCCGCCTTTATTTTCAAAGGCTTTTAGAAAATGTATTTTGTTAGATAGCTTTGCTGGGCGCTCACAAGGGATGCAAAGCTCAATAGCTATGAGCCTAACTGCTCCCAAGTAAAACTCTTTCCCAAGCAAATGATTGAGTGCTTCTGCCGACATATCCTCAATCACAACATTTCTTCTGGTTTCACTATCGAGGTATTTTTTTAAACCACCTGCGTGTAGTCCATCATTGGCAGCATCAATTCCCTCTCGTGTGATGAGAGAAATATCTCTAACCTTTTGCGGGTTTGATTTTGAGTATGCGCCAACTCCCATTGCATATCTATCCCCTTCGATACCCTTGTTGGTGATGACCGTTACACCCTCTCTTTGGGTCATTGGCGAACCAGCCTCAAGGGCAATATAGATACTCTGTATGCTTGGCATGTTTTTACTGGCTAGCTTTTCGCAAGCGCTCAAGAAAACGCTGTGGCGGCATATAACCAATCACGCGCTGCTCCTTTTGCTCTTGAGAATTCAGATCAAATATCAAAATTCCAGGCGGTCCAAATAGACCAAAACGCTTTAATAGGGCCTGGTTGTCTACGCTATTTTTAGTGACGTCAGCCTGCAATAAAACGAATTGTTTTAATTGTTTTGTAACATCGGGATTCTCAAAGGTGTTTACTTCCATCTCTTTACAGCTAATACACCAGTCGGCATAAAAATCGAGTAATACCAATTTATTTTCAGTCTTGGCTTTTGCAAGCTCACTTTCAAGATCACCTAGCGATTGAATAATGGTGAACCGAAGATCGCCACCTATTTGACGGCTGAGCTGACCATTGAGGGCCTGACTTCCTGAAAGTCCACCCTTCTCGAACAGTGGTGAAGCAATCCACAGTGCTGTGGCCACCAATAAAACCCCCAAAGTGCGTTGCAGATAGATCATCCAAATTCCCGTTGAGGGAATCAAAATGCGTGCTTCAACGGCAATTAATAACAGTGGTAGACCCATTCCTAGCGCCATCACAAAGAGTAAACCAGCACCCAATGACATTGATCCTGTTTGGGCAATAAATGCTAGGACGCCCGCTAGAGGAGCTGTAATACAGGGACTTGCCACTAAAGTAGAGATTCCGCCTAAAGCAAATGCACCAAGGATACTGCCACCCTTTTGGCGCCCTGCAATGCGGTCAATATACTGATGCCATGATAGTGGCAACCTAAGATCATAGAGCCCAAACAAGCTGCCAGACAAGGCTAATAGTAGGATTGCAAAGCCTGCTAAGGCAAAGGGGCTTTGCAAGACTCTCTGCACGCTACCCCCTAGAGCTGCCATCAATACACCTGCTAAAGCATATACCAGCGCCATACCCAGAACATAGGCCATTGCGAGCAAACTTGCGCGAGATTTAGAAACTGCTCTACCACCCTGCGTGCCAAATATCACACTCGACAAAATAGGGAGCATAGGCAACACACAGGGAGTAAAGGCGAGTGCTAAGCCCAGAACGAAGAAGGCCAAAAATAAGTAAGCGGTTGAAGTACTTGCGAGGAAATTGTTAATGGCATTAATATCATCGCGCTCACGCCATAAATCTACCAAACTGAATTCTTTTAATGCTAATGGATTACTAACCCCATCAAGCACCTCTGGTATTGGAGCAACCTTAACTCCAGGGCCTGCCAATAAAAACTTCAAGGTCATTGGTGGATAGCAAATGCCTGCCTCTGCGCATCCTTGCAGCTCAACTTCTAGATGGATGGGTTTATCTAAAGTGGCTTTTGCATCAAATGAAACAATAAAGGGTTGCTTATAAATCTGTAATGTTTTCTGAAAGGTCTGATCAAACTTTTTTACACCCATGGGCAAGGAGGGTTTGTATAGGCTAAGCTTATTAAGCTCTGAGCCAGCTCGAAAATGCAATGACTCTTGATAGATGTAATAGCCTTTAACTGGTGCGAGTTCAACCTCAATTTGATTCGAATTGTCCAGCCATGCAGCCTCAACATGAAAGGCTTTTTCTGGTGGCAAAAAATCTGGGATGGCAAATGCCTGCCCTGCCAATAAAACTAACAGGGCAATTATCTTGAAGAATTTTTGCATCAATTTCATGATCCTAAATTTACCTCTGCTTGCACCCATTGACCATATGCCTGATCATATTCCTTAGGAGTCATGCCAATTAACTCCGGTAAATCATAGGGATGATTCTTCTTAATAAAAGCGCTAATCTCATCCCACTTCCTGGCATCTGTTTTGGCTGAGAGAGTTACCTCATGCACTTCACAAATCTTCCCATCCCAGCGGTATAAGGAATGGACGCCTTCATTAATCTGCACGCATGCTGCTAGCTGTTGTTCGACTAGTTTGCGGGCCATGACTTGCGCATCCTCAAGCTTTGTAAAACTAGTGATGACGATAAGGAGTTGGGTAGATTTGATTTCAGCCATTCCGTATTTATAACTGTATAAATGAAAAAAGCCAGACCGAAGCCTGGCTTTTAATCTCGCTAAAGGGCTTAAGCCTCTTCAACTACAGCTGTTTCATCAACTTCTGGACGATCTACCAACTCAACTAAAGCCATTGGAGCATTATCGCCATGACGGAAGCCAAACTTCAAAATGCGCAGGTAACCACCTGGACGTGTTGCATAACGTGGGCCGAGTTCTGTAAAGAGCTTAGCTACGATATCGCGATCACGAGTGCGATTAAATGCCAAACGACGGTTTGCCAAGTTATCTTTTTTACCCAAGGTAATCAAAGGTTCAACAACCATACGCAATTCTTTTGCTTTTGGCAAAGTGGTTTTAATCACTTCGTGCTCCAAAAGAGAATTGGACATGTTGCGCAGCATCGCCAAGCGATGTGATGATGTTCTATTTAGTTTGCGTAAGCCGTTTCCGTGACGCATGATGCTTCCTTTCTAATTATTTCTCGAGGTTAGCTGGAGGCCAGCTTTCGAGTTTCATGCCAAGACTTAAGCCACGAGCCGCCAATACA
>CAIMXN010000288.1 GCA_903845455.1 uncultured beta proteobacterium
ACCTCATCGTTACTAGTTGGATTTCGATTGAAGAGACTATTAATGGCGAGCGCCTTTCTACTAAATCGTCTCCCCGTTTAAGCGTTTGGGAGAAAATACCGAACGGTTGGCAACTGATAGCGTTGGCAAACTTCAATCCTGTTTAAATGCTATTCTGACAGAGAAGCATGTTAATTTCTATGACCCTAAATGAGAATGCAATGTAACTTGTTGCTACTGATCAAGCAGATTTGCCATTGAGAATCAGCTTGAAATGGCTCGATATCAGACCTGCTTTGGCAGGTTTTTAATAAAGGACTGCTTAGTATTGAAAATTATCGAATGGTTAAATTGACTTAGATAGCTTAAATGAGCCATTTTTCCTTTTCAAATATATCAAAGCACCCAATTAGTCATTCAGTTTTAAAAATTAGTTGACTAGATATGTATTCGTTAAATATATACACCAAAAATGGCTGGTAAATTTTAGGTTGATAGATCTTGGGAGGGCACTATTTTATTTGAAGTCTCCCATGATATTTTCTCCTAATAACCAATGCAATAAATTCAATTTCAGAATTTGTTAACTGCGGATATATAGGTAAACAGAGAACCTGATTGGCAACTTGATTTGCAATAGGTAAGTTCTTAGGATTTGCTGTCTCTATATTTTTATACATTTCGTAGTTTGATATTAAGGGATAAAAGTATCTTCTTGAAAATACATTATTTTGTTTTAATTCATGATAAATTTCATCACGCTTCACAGGGCAATTTTTATTAAAGAATATTGGGAAATAGGAGTGGTTATAGGTGGTATCTGGATTTTGGTCCATGCACTGTATATGTTCTAAGTCACATAACAAAGTTCTGTAAAGTCGATCAATTTCTTTGCGACGATCCATGATGTAGTCTGCATATTGGAGTTGTAAAAGTCCAAATGCGGCTTGAACTTCATTCATTTTTCCATTAATTCCAATATCGATAACCTCTGTCTCACTAATAATGCCAAAATTCTTCAGTGTATTAACCTTGCCTCTATCCTCAGCTGATGAAGTAATGATTGCACCACCCTCTAGCGTAGTAAAGGCTTTAGTTGCATGAAGGCTCAAGACTGACATATCTCCTTCATTCAGTATGCTTCCAGAAGATGTTTTTACGCCAAATGCATGGGCTGCATCGTAGAGGACTTTTAATCCATATTGGCTAGCAATTAATTGAATTGCTTTGGTATCGCAAGGATTGCCATAGCAATGCACTCCTAAAATTGCGGATGTTTTTGAAGTGATAGCTGCCTCAATTTTCTGTGGGTCAATATTGAATGTAATGGGGTCAATATCAATAAATACTGGGGTCAGATTATTCCAAAGCAAGGAATGAGAGGTGGCAACAAATGAATAAGGAGTAGTGATAATCTCGCCAGTTAGTTTTAAGGAGTGAATGGCAAGTAATAGCCCAGTAGTTCCGCTGCTGCATAAAGAGAGATGTTTCACATTTAAGTAATTACTAAGAGCGAATTCTAGTTCTTGATGAAATTTTCCATCATTTGTTAACTGCTCAGAACCCCAGATGCGTTCAAGATAAGGTATAAATTCCGCAAGGGGCGGCATGAAGGGTTTAGTGACTGGGATCAATCTATTATTTCTTATATGTCGATCTAGCTTGATGAATTTGGATTAATAAACTCATTGAGGCGCGGAATTAATCTAGATGAGGTAATTTTCTTTGCAGTGTCAATTTCACCGATTCCTATAAAGTAGGCAACGATGTATAAGAAAGACTCAATGAGCATTTGGTTTTTTTTATCAATTGAATGGAGATCCCAACTATTTCCCTCGTGCTGTCTATAAGCATAAGATCTAATCTCAGATTGAAATTTAGCCCCGCCATATTTTCCTAACAGCATTGAAAAAAATAAATCTCCATTTTGGACTAGCATATACCCAAAAGGAAATTCTCTAATTACATTTCGATAACATGCTGAGCTTAGCGGTATTAAGCCCCATTTTAATTCTCTTAATTCACTCGCAGAATAATCTCTCAACCCAGATTCATGTATATAACTTTCACATAATATTTCCCCAATTGTGTTAACTATGTTTGCATTATGAAAACTTAAAACATAATCTGGACACTCTTTTAAAAAATCAACTTGTTTCTGAAGTTTTAAAGAGTCGCACCAAAAATCATCCCCATCGCATCTGGCAATATACTGCCCAAGTGCTAGACGATGGAGGGGCCCATAAATGTCTGCATTCTTATTAAATTGATTTTCATCTTGGATTAGCAAGCTGATTAATTCTGGGTATTTACTTTTATAAATCCTTAATACTTGTTGAGTTTCATCGGTTGAAGCATCATCGTGAATAATAATTTCAACGCGGAAATTCGTTCTTTGCTGCAGAACAGCGTTGATACATTCTTCAATATATTTAGCTTGGTTATAACTAAAGACGAGTACCGTTAACTCGGGCTTAATAGATTGATCCCACACCTGATTAGACAGGGGAGTAAATAAATCTTCTTGGTAAGATGTATCAAAATTTGACATAATTAACTACGAGTAAACTCTGTATGAATAGGATGGAATGATGAGGGAAAGTTCATCTATATATTTAGGATATAGAGATGGCCACTATGCTAAGTCCCTAGCATTTTATGGTAAACCCCTGTATTTAGAAAATTCAAATGGATGGTGTCTGGAGCGATTAGCTTCACCATCCAACAGCCTTTTA
>CAIMXN010000289.1 GCA_903845455.1 uncultured beta proteobacterium
AGGCCAAGTAAATCCCGATCAAGTTAAACCCGAGCCTTGCACCAAACCTAATTAATTTTTTATAGTTAAACAATAACTGCTTATTGTTTTATGCTGCCAAGAAACATCTCTGATGGGTTGGGCAGCGCCTCTCAGGCTTAGATAACAAGTAGGCAGATCTACATTGCATAACGATCTGATGAGAAAATTCAAGTAAATACGCGCTGCAATGCGCGATTTCAATCTATTTCCAATACTGAGAGCTATTGGAAGTAATCACCGGTAGATTGGATTAAATTGTTTTTTAACAAAACTCCTCCTTCAGCTTAAGAGTGATTAAGCGTCTTGCCCGAGATTTCGAATGAAGACACTACCCTCAATGACCGCTTCGGGTCGCTAGGACCTTTTAAATATCAACTGATTTAGAATCTTTTGCTTGTCGCTGGAAGCGCATTGCTGTGCCATCTGCCCGAATACGTTGCCAAACTACATCTTTTTCGGCCTGACTGAAGAAAACCCAATTACTCACTTCGTTTAGAGTACGACCGCAACCCTGACAAACCTCATCATATAGGGTTGTGCAGACACCAATACAAGGTGAATCTGAGGCATCATCGCCGGTAGAGAGTGAGTTCGCTCCACTCTGATTTATTGGGTTGCTAGATTGCGTCATAGCGCTACTGTAGACGATTTCAAAGGACTATGCTCCGAGAGCTCATCAACGTAAGCTGCTATTCCCAAATGTTCGCGTTCTAAAAAAAGTTTGATGGCTTTAGAAAATTGGGGATCTGCAATCCAATGCGCTGAATGAAGTGTTGTCGGCATAAAGCCTCTAGCCATTTTGTGCTCACCTTGAGCGCCACCTTCAAAGATTTGAATGTTTTCTCGAATGCAATATTCAATTGCTTGATAGTAGGCTGTTTCAAAATGCAGGCAATCAATATGCTCAATTGCACCCCAGTATCTGCCATAGGCTTTTGCATTAGGCTTATCCACAATGAGTAGTGAGCACGCGATGCTTTGACCATCTTTACTGGCTATGATCAAATGCAGGTTTTCAGGCATCGTAGCTGCAAGCTCAGTAAAGAATGCTTTAGTAAGATAGGGTGAAGAATGGTGCTCTACATAAGTATTTGCATAGCATTGATAGAAGAATTCCCAATCGGCTGTGCTTGTCTCTATACCAGGTATATGCGCAAAGCGAACTTTTTGAGTTGCCACAATGGCTCGCTCACGCCGGATATTTTTACGGCGTTTCATATTGAGCACAGCTAAAAATTGCTCAAAATCTTGGTAATGATTATTTTCCCAATGAAATTGCACTGAATCGCGCAACATAAATCCTTGCTCAAGCATGCTACTGATTTCAGATTGTTCCGGAAAAAGAATGTGTACCGAAGAAAGTTGATTCTGCGTAACAATTTTTTTTAAGCCAGCGAGTAGGGCAGTCCTGATACTCGCGCTATCTTGACCGCTTGCACAAAGTAATCTTGGGCCTTGAACTGGGGTAAATGGGATTGCACAAAGCGCTTTGGGGTAATACAGCAGGCCATGCTGTTCGTAGGCTTGTGCCCAAGACCAATCGAAAACAAATTCTCCATAAGAATGCTGCTTCAGGTAGAGCGGCATTGCACCAACTAGTTCAGAGTGATTAGGGGATTTCAAAATCAGGTGGGCAACTTGCCAGCCGGTGTTCTCTCCAACACAGCCACAGCGCTCTAGCGCACTTAGAAATGCATAACTTAAGAAAGGTCCAGCATCGTCTGGGACTAGCGAATTCCATTCCCTTGCAGATATTTCAGCAAGGCTTTCAATAACCTCGAGTTGATATTCCTGCTTATTCAATGCCAATTAGCGCTGGATCAATTCAATTTTGTAACCATCGGGATCAGTTACAAACGCAATGATAGTATCTCCACCTAAGACAGGGCCGGCCTCTCTAGTGACATTGCCACCAGCTGCTTTAATCTTTGCGCAAGCAGCATAAGCATCGGCAACCTGAATCGCAATATGGCCATAAGCGTTACCCATATCGTATGAATCAACACCATGGTTATGAGTGAGTTCAATTTCGGATTGACCATCGACATTTCCTTTGCCATAACCAACAAAGGCAAGAGAGTATTTTTGCTCTGGGCGTTCTGTGGTTCGCAGTAGATTCAACCCTAAAACATTGGTATAGAAATCAAGGGAGCGAGCCAGATTACCAACTCGAAGCATAGTGTGAAGAATCATCATAGTTTAAATATAACTCGAATTGAATGTTCTTGTCGGACATAAAAAACCCAGGACATGCCTGGGTTTAAGTTGGGTAGGATCTTAAGTTATTGGATCTTGGCCTTAGCGCGGAGTTTTTGCATCATCTCTGTGAACTTCGCTTTTTGCCAAGTTTGATCTGACGCAATCATTTGTTTGAGCTGATCTTTAATCTCTTCCATCGGGGGTGCCTGGAGATCACGCACATCATCCATCTTGATGATGTGCCAGCCAAATTGTGTCTTGACTGGCTTGTCAGTAATTTGACCTTTTTTCAGTTGAACCATGGCCTTAGAAAATTCTGGTACTAAGGATTTTTCACTGACCCAGCCAAGATCACCGCCTGTTGACGCAGAGCCTGGATCTTTAGATTTGGCCTTGGCAATTTCTGCAAAGTTTGCACCAGCTTTAAGTTGAGCAGTAATTGCTTTGGCATCTGCTTCTTTCTCAACCAAAATATGTTCTACGTGATATTCCTTGCCGGTGTACTGGCTTTTCAGGGACTCATAAGCAGTTTTGAGCTCAGCTTCAGTAACCCCTTCTTTTTCGACGTAGTCTTGAAAGACAGCAGCAACCAAAATTCCCGTACGTGATTGCTCAATTTGTTCTTTGACTACGTCACTCTGGGTTAGCCCGCGCTTATCCGCTTCTTGCAAAATCAATTCACGGGTAACGAGCATCTCACGCGCCTGATCACGTATTTGTGGGTTATCCGCCTGGCCTGATTTTTCAACCAATTTATCAAGCTGTGCTTTTGGAATAGATTTACCGTTCACAATGACAGCATTCTGCGCAAAAGCAGTACTTACTAAGAGGGAAGCACCCAGTGCTGCACTAAGTGCTGTAATACTTAAAAATTGTCGTGTTGAGATCATATCAAGTGGTCAAAATGGGTTAGAAATAAATTACTGAGGGTATTAAACACTATTTAATCTGGTTTAAACCTCGTTGGGAGCTAAAGCATTGATTGTTAAAGCATGGATCTCACCTGGAATATGTTTTTGTAGAGCCAAATAGACTGCTCTATGACGACCTACCAAGTTAAGACCTACAAATTCTGGTGTACATAAAGTGACCTTAAAATGTCCACCGCCACTAGCGGCACCAGCATGACCTGCATGGAGATGGCTTTCATCTTCTATGACTAGCTGAGTGAGATTAAATGCAGATCTAAGATCTTGCTCAAAGAGTTGAATGCGTTCTTGATTGAGGGTCATGTTTGTGGATGCTCTATATGACGACCCAGCCAAATGCCTTGTGCAATTACAAATACGATGAGCAAGCCAGTGCTGCCGAATAATTTAAAATTGACCCAAGCTTCTTCAGAATACTCAAAGGCAACATATAAATTAAGGCAGCCCATCAAGAAAAAGAAGCAGGCCCAAGCTAGATTGAGCTGATGCCATACCGATTTTTCACTTTCTTGCTTTAAGGTAATTTGTTTACCCATCATCACCTGAATCCAGTTCTTATTAAAAAACTGTAGGCTAACAAATAAGGCGCCAGAGAACAGCCAATAAAGAGCAGTAGGTTTGAGTTGAATAAACGTCTTGTCGTGTAAGAAAATCGTCAAACTACCAAACACTACAATCATGACGAGGCTCACCCATTGCATTGCATCGATTTTGCGGTGGCGGTAATAAACCCACAGAATCTGTCCAACAGTTGCGATCATGGCAACAATAGTAGCGGTATATATATCGCCTAATTTAAAGGCGACAAAGAACAGAATGATGGGGAAGAGATCGAATAAAAATTTCATGGGGCAATTATCCTGCTATTTCAGAATCATTTCTTTTCTAAGATTTCGGCATTTTC
Organism: uncultured beta proteobacterium; assembly: GCA_903845455.1. Lineage (GTDB taxonomy): Bacteria > Pseudomonadota > Gammaproteobacteria > Burkholderiales > Burkholderiaceae > Polynucleobacter. The sequence goes on from CAIMXN010000289.1 coordinate 4,054, forward strand.
ACTAGGTTCAAATTGTAACGAGGCTGAGTTGATGCAATACCTTAGACCTGTCGGTTGTGGCCCATCCTCAAAAACATGGCCTAAATGGGCATCGCAATGGCTACAACGGACCTCGGTACGAACCATGCCATGAGTCATATCCTTATGCTCAATGATTGCTGACGGGTCAAGAGGGGCGTTGTAGCTTGGCCAGCCGCAGCCCGCATCGAATTTGGTGGCGGATAAAAATAGGGGGGTATTGCAACAAATACAGCGATATTGACCTTTATCCCAGTGATCCCAAAATTTTCCAGTAAAAGGGCGCTCTGTGGCCGCCTCTCGAGTGACACGATATTCAATATCAGTTAAGGCTTGTTTGTATTCTTGATCTGTTTTCTTCATGTGATAAATAATATTCTGGTTGAGAAC
>CAIMXN010000290.1 GCA_903845455.1 uncultured beta proteobacterium
CCCTCGGTTGGCAAACCTTCAATTGTCCCAGCAATGCTGGCTATTTGGTCAGCACCAGACCCTGCCCTCTGTGCAAACGCAGAAGCAGTCATAAAGCAGAGCAGGAGAATGAGGAGATACTTGCGGGTCATTCACGATTTCGATTAGTGGCAACAAGGCCTGGATAGATACAGCTATTTTAGTAATTCGTCGGTACTACGGCACGGGCGGAGATTGAAGCTCAACAGTGGTGCAGACCGAATTATCCCTAATTAGGTGCAGTTTAGCTAGTGTTTATGTCGAATTGGTGACTGGGTAATCTTAAGCTGGGGTTTGGGTTCCAGGTATACAACTTGAACCACTGGATATTAAAGGCTGAGTGGTCATAAATATTGAGCCTGAGGGGGTTCAAGCTCAGATTGGCTGAGCCATCTCGATGAGCTTATTTCGAAACCTTTCTGGCAAAGCATTAGGCGTTAATACCTCCACTCGAACTGCAAGCAATTTGTTCAATTCAAGACTAATAGCTGCAATATCAAATAATGTTGTCTGACTATCAGGATCGATCAAGATACTCAAATGACTTCCATCATCATTACTGCCGACTATTAACTCAACAATACGGGGATTACTTGCATGGTGCGTATGAACAATTGCACGAATCTCAGCGCGATGCGAATTGATTACATCGGATGGTTTTAGGGAATTGCTAGATTCTTCAGAATAAAGATCTTCAATAAAGGCCTGTAGAGTTTGGTACCGCTTACCCTTACCCGCCTCTAATTCAGCAATGGCTTGCATGGTCAAACTTAATCCAGTTTCGTGCGTAGTTTTTGATTTCATAGTCACAAGATATTAAAAATTCTCCCGCTTAATATCAACGCCACAGTGAATATGGTTTTAGCGCGAGATTCCAAAATGATAAGGAGCAAGCTTTTGCAGCTTTATATCCTCAATTCCAGCCAATAGATCTTGGATCATATGAACGCTTAGGTCAGGATTATCTTCAACTGCTTTACCAAGTCGAGTCCAATACTCAATCTGTTCAGAAACAGACCGACCTGATGCCTTGGCATGAAACCTGGCATCTTCTATTAATGGGTTTGACAGCCTGATTACTGCAGACATAATTAACGACGATCCATCAAGGCTCTAGCTAAAGTACCCGCATCAACGTACTCCAACTCACCACCCACCGGAATGCCTCTAGCAATTCGGGTCACCTTAATGCCCTTGGCTTTGAGTACCTCTCCGATGTAATGGGCAGTCGCTTCACCCTCACTCGTAAAGTTAGTAGCTAGCACCACTTCTCTTACTGGCACATCGGTATCAGGGGTTTCGACACGAGCCAATAGCCTGTCAAAATGAATTTCATTTGGCCCCATACCATCGAGCGGTGAAATGCGCCCCATGAGAACAAAGTAATTACCTTTGAAACTTAAGGTCTGTTCTACCATCACTTGGTCGGCAGGCGTTTCTACAATACAGAGCAATGAGGGATCTCGGCGACCATCAGAACAAGTGACGCAGATTTGGGTTTCAGAAAAAGTATTACAACGAGCACAATGCCCAACAGTCTCTACGGCTTCACCTAAAGATTGAGCAAGTACTGCGGCGCCATTGCGATCATGCTGGAGCAAATAAAAAGCCATGCGTTGGGCAGACTTTGGTCCTACTCCAGGCAGAACGCGTAGCGCTTCGATCAGGCGACCGAGTGCATCTTGAGGTGCTTCGTGACGTGCCATTCAATCAATTCTTAAAAGGGTAACTTAAATCCAGGGGGCATTGGCATGCCAGCAGTTGCGCCAGACATCAATTGCGCATTGGCAGCTTCGACTTGTTTGAATGCTTCTGAATACGCAGTAACAATGAGGTCTTCTAACATCTCACGATCATCCATCGCAGCAGGATCAATCTGTACGCGCTTAAGTTCGTATTTACCAGTAAGAGAGATCTTGACTAAGCC
>CAIMXN010000291.1 GCA_903845455.1 uncultured beta proteobacterium
CCCCTGGATCTTCACGTTGAAAGGGGCGTCAGTTATGATCATCGCCGCCAGCTTGCCTGCCATCAGAATTTCATATGAAGGGGCTGCCTGAGCATTGCCACAGAGCAGGCGATGCTCTCCCATAAGCCAGAGATCACCCAACTGAGTAATGGGTGGGCCAGCAGCAATATCGGGAACCCGGTCTGCACCATCTAAGCTTTGTGGATCCAAATCGAGAATCAGATCGATTTCACCTACAGAAAAACCGGTAGCTTCTATGTCAAAGGTGAGATCCACTGCGGTGAGCTCTTTAAGCTGGACTGCTAAGAGCCCTTTATTCCAATCGGACATCTCTGATAACTTGTTATCGGCCAACATAAAGGCCCGAGCCTGGGTTTCACTTAGGTGATCTAAGCGAATCACGGGCACCTCAGTCATATCTAGCTTCTTAGCCGCTAAGAAGCGCGCATGACCGCAGAGGATTTTTCCGGTGGCATCCACTGCCAGCGGCATATTGAACCCAAGCACTTTAATACTTCTGGCTAGGGCATTAATTTGCCGGTCTTTATGAGTGCGGGGATTTTGGGGATCGGGAGTGAGTTCAGATAAATGCCGATACACCACTGAAATTACTTTATTTGCATTGCTTTGAAGGGCGACTGCTTTCATCTCTTGTTTCCTTAACTGTTTGAAAACCCCAGTCTGAGGAAAATCGAGAAAATGATCATAGTCAAAAAAATAATTATTTTTGACGATGCTTTTTTAGCACATTTGTGCTACCCAGAACTATCTAGATAGAAAATCTCATCAGCTGGTCTTCATCAAGGTGAAGCTGCTTGCTAGTTATGAGGAGCGCGGCATAGTCATTAGAAAAATCGATCAAGGTGGCTCTAAACCCTGGTCTTTCTATCAATTCAAATAAATGCATCGGGGTTAGGCTAGCAGGAGCCAAACTATTCATATACACCGCTAAAGCAGCCGCTAAGTGAATTACGGGAAGACTAGGTTGCCATATCCGTTTATGGATATTGGCCTGATCATTATTTTGAACATCAAGAGAAATTAAACCGCTTAACTGTGCGAGCGATATTCGACCAATGCTTTTTGGTAGCCGAGCCGGCCGTGCCTCAGTATGGGCTTCTTGCAAAAATGCAATGGCCATTTTGGCGGCATGCAGACGCTCTTGTATACGCCTGTCAAAATTCTTTAAATTTTTCTCTAATCTCTTTTGATCTCGAAACGCATAAATAGGTTTCATGAGTTGAGGTAAGTGCGCCGCCTGGGGATCAGACTCCCACTTGATTAATAAATATTGATGGCATAAATCAGCGAGTGCATTACCCAAAAACAGGGCATCGTCTTTTCGATCTGGAAATGCTAAAGAAACCATGAGCGCCAACCCCAATTCTTGCTCAGGTGTTGGCATGCAATATGCTGGAATAGGCATAGATTTTCTCCCATAGAATAGTTTTTTAGTATAGCTAGCAGTTAAGACTAATTTATCTTAATTGACTTGATATGTTGCCCTTATAGAGCGTTACTGGTGTTGTTATCTCAATGGTGAGCTAACAATACAAGGAGCAATCATGCGCACTGCAACAATCAACAAAAGCACTACCAGGTCTGTTAAACCGATTATTAAAAAAGGGGTTCTTAAGAAGGCTAGTACTGCACCAATAAAAACCAAAGAAGCTGAACCTTCGCCAGCATTCACTTCAACACCAGCAATCACTCAACACCCATCCCAATCAAAGCAATCGCAACTGATTGCCCTGCTGAGTAGCCCCAACGGTTCAGATATCAAAGAGCTCATGCAAGCTACCGGCTGGCAAGCGCACTCAGTCCGAGGCGTCATTAGCGGTGTGATTAAAAAGCGTCTTGGCTTACCGGTAATTAGTGAAAAGATTGCAGGATCCCAGCGCTATCGTATTGCGCCTGTTTAAGTAGATGCAATCACAGCTGGAAGAACTCAGGCTCTTGAGTCGAGCTCAATTGGCTAGGCGCTGGCAAGAATGTTTTGGAGTGCCAGCGCCGTATCTTTCTCGCTCAGAGATTTTGCGACAAGCCATTGCCTGGCATCTTCAAACTAAAGCTTTGGGTGGCCTTACCTTGCAAGAGAAACGTCAAATCCAATCCGGTGCAAGCAAAGCCACTACTCAAACAAGTAGTGGCTCGCGTTTGATTCGGGTCTGGCAAGGCAAAACCCATCAGGTCACTGTTCTCGATAGTGGGTATCTGTATGAAGATAAAGCTTGGAAAAGTCTTTCGGCGATTGCCCGACAGATCACTGGTACTTCCTGGTCTGGACCGGTGTTCTTTGGACTTAAAAAGACAGGTAAATGAACCAGCCCAATGAATAAACCAATTCTGCGCTGCGCCATCTACACCCGCAAATCCTCCGAGGAAGGATTAGAGCAAGGCTTTAATTCTTTAGATGCCCAAAGGGAGGCCTGTGAAGCATTTGTTTTATCTCAGCAGCATGAAGGCTGGAAACTGGTGCCCACCTTTTATGATGACGGCGGCTACTCGGGTGGCAATATGGAGCGCCCCGCTCTTAAACAACTTCTAGCGGACATTGATCAAAAGAAGATTAATGTGGTGGTGGTTTACAAAGTGGATCGGCTCACTCGCTCCCTGGCAGACTTTGCCAAGATTGTGGAACAGTTTGATGCTAAGGGCATCTCCTTTGTATCTGTGACCCAGCAATTTAATACCACCAGCTCCATGGGCAGACTGACCCTTAACGTGCTTTTATCTTTTGCCCAGTTTGAACGGGAAGTCACGGGTGAGCGGATTCGGGACAAGATTGCCGCCTCTAAAGCGAAGGGTATGTGGATGGGGGGAACACCGCATATGGGATATGTGGCTCATGAGCGCACTCTCAAAATTGATGAAGACCAGGCAAAGCTGGTGCGTCATATCCACGAGCGTTACCTGGTATTAGGCTCTGTACGCTTACTCAAACAAGAACTTGATCACCAGGGCATTAGTACCCCCAAGCGATTTACCAGTACTGAGCGTCAGTATGGTGGCAGACCTTTTTCCAGAGGACATCTATATAAGCTCTTGTCTAACCCAGTCTATATCGGCAAGATAGTTCATCATGACAAAGTGTATGAAGGGCAACATCCTGCCATCCTTGATGTGGCCACATGGGATGCAGTGCAGGCCTTAATGTATAGCAATCATCAAGGCGAGCGTAAACGCAAAGCGGCACCATCCGATTCTTTATTACTTGGCCTTGCATTTGATGAACAAGGTCATCGACTAATTCCATCGCATAGCCAAAAACAAAGCAAACGCTATCGCTACTATGTATCAGAACCACTGATCATGGAAGATCGTAAATCTGCTCCTGATGCTATACGGATCCCAGCACAAGAACTAGAACTTCTGGTGATTAATCAGCTCCAAGATTGGCTCGGTGATGAATCGAATGTGATGGAGATTTTGAACCCCAAAGCCAATCAGACTGGGGAGATTAGCAAAGCACTCAAACGCCATCAACACCTGCTACTGCACGATAGTAAAGAGCGGTATGAGTTGATTCATCGACTGGTTGCAAAGGTCAGTGTGCTGACCGAATCAGTAGAGATCCAGATTAATCCCAATGCATTATTTGATGATCTACCCCACCCCATTGAAGTAGTAACGATTTCTACTCAAGTGAAGATAGAGCGATGCGGTCTGGCAATGCGATTATTGGTTGGCAATAAAGCCACCTTGCAATCCCCCAATCAAATATTGATCAACTCCATTTGCACAAGCCAAGAGTGGTTAGAAAAACTCACCACTGGTAAAGCGACATCCGTTGATCAAATTGCTAAGCAAGAGGGTACAACTAGCAATGCCGTTACACGATTAATCTATCGCGCCTTTTTAGCGCCGGATATTATTCGAGCAATCATGAATGGCACACAGCCAGCAACACTTACCTCAGACCTGTTGAAAAAGATTGTTCCTTTGCCGCTAGATTGGGAAGATCAACGCAAATTACTCGGCTTTAAGTAGGTTATCGGTGCCGGCAAATTATCTCTTTGAGAGAAAGCCGAAATTGAGGCTAAAAACTCTAAGCAGTGGTGCCGCAAAGAATCCGGAAACAAAAAAGCCCCGCGTACTGTGGGGCTCATTCGTTAATTTCTCTAAATTGATGAAATCTAGAGACTGGCTGGCGGTGGACGCAGTCACCACCCATATTGTCTCAGCCTCCCACCCTGCTAACAGGGAAATTTACAGGGTATTGAGGTAAAAATAGTTCGAAGATTCTGAAAAACCGCCAGCACAAGCTCAATACA